>WTJH01000167.1 GCA_011524915.1 Flavobacteriales bacterium
ATCTTCAAAAAATTATGTTCGAAGGTTCGAAAGAAGATCTTTTACAAACCCGAGTTACCCAACCTGCCATTTTTGTACATGCCGTTCTTCACGCCCAAGCATTGGGAGATGATTTTCAGCCGCAAGGGGTCGCCGGGCATTCCTTAGGAGAATTTTCAGCTCTTACGGCTGCTGGAGCACTGTCTTTTAGTGATGGCTTAAAATTGGTTTCTCAACGAGCAGAGGCCATGCAAAAAGCCTGTGAAAATAGCCAAGGGACTATGGCAGCTATCCTAGGTTTAGCAGATCAGCAAGTTGAAGAACTCTGTGCTGACGTAGCGGGTATTGTAATCCCTGCCAACTATAACTGTCCGGGACAATTGGTGATTTCCGGAGCTTTAGAAGCCGTTGAAGAAGCCTGTGAAAAAATGAAAGATGCAGGGGCCAAGCGAGCTTTGTTACTCCCTGTAAGTGGGGCATTTCATTCCCCTTTGATGGAATCTGCTCGACAAACTCTCGCAGAAGCGATTGCCTCAACCACCTTTAGTACTCCCCTGTGCCCAGTCTATCAGAATGTGGATGCGCAGCCCTATACGGATACTGAAAAAATCAAAACGAATTTAATTGAACAACTTACCGCTCCGGTTCGTTGGACACAGATCGTAGATCATATGGCTAAGGATGGCTTTAATTCTTTTGTTGAACTTGGACCAGGAAAGGTATTACAAGGGTTGATTCGGAAAATCAATCGTGAAGTTGAAGTATCGGGAGCCTAGTTTTTTACAACTTTTCCATTCTTCATCACAAAGACAACATTTTCCATAGTCTCAATTGAACTGAGTGGATTTCCTTCCACAGCAATGATATCTGCATAAAAACCTTTGTTAAGCTGCCCAAGGTGATTTTCCTGTTTTAACAGCTTTGCATTGACAACCGTTGCTGTTTGAAGAGCTACACTTGCAGGCATACCCGCTTCAACCATATAGGCAAACTCTTTGGCGTTGAGACCGTGGGGAAAAACACCAGCATCGGTACCAAAAGCTATGGGCACACCTCTTTTATATGCTTTTGCGAAAGTCTTTTGTATTTGCGGACCAATCGCTAAAGCTTTGGGAACAATGACCGCAGGGAAATATCCAGGAATAGCAGCTTTTTCAGCAACTTGCTTTCCAGCCGTGATCGTAGGCACTAAATAAGCTTGCTTTTCAATCATAAGATCCATAGTACGTTCTTGCATTAGGGTTCCGTGTTCTATGGTTTTTACTCCTGCAGATACTGCTCTATACATCCCTTCGTCCCCATGAGCGTGTGCAGCTACATGCATCCCATAATCATTGGCCGTCTGAACAATAGCCCTGATTTCTGAAGTGGTAAATTGAGGATTTTGTCCGTTTTTAGCCACACTTAAAACTCCCCCAGTTGCGGTAATTTTGATACAATCAGCTCCATTTTTATAGCGTTGGCGTACAGCCTTAAACGCATCTTCAATCGAATTGACCACTCCCTCTTTAGGACCCGGATTTCCAGCTAAATTTCTACGCATACCATTGGTAGGGTCTGCATGACCTCCAGTAGAGGCTAAAGATTTTTCTGCTGTATAGATACGAGGACCCTGAACTTTCCCGGCATTGATGGCATTTCTAAGAGCTACATTTACGCCTGTTCCTCCTAGATCACGAACCGTAGTAAAACCTGCATTCAAAGTTCGTTGGGCAAAAACTACGGATTCAAAAGCGATGTCTGCTTCATTATCTACAAATCGTTTGCGATAAGACTCTGAATTGGATTCATGTTCTATGTGTACATGCATATCAATTAGTCCTGGCAGAACCGTTTGTTGGGATAAATCCACAACTTTTTGATCACTTTTGGGCATTCGAAAACCGTCGGTTACGGCAATGATACGCTCTCCTTCAACGACTAAAGTTTTCTCTTGAAGAAGCTTCCCACTAGGTGCGTCAAAAATATTACCGCAATGAATAAGCGTTTGTTGAGCACTAAGGCTTAAGGAAAATAATATCAGAATAAAATAGCTGCGATACATCATTGGGCGTCCATAAATTCGATTAAACTTGCTGTAATGTAATCAATTTGTTCCAGACTCAATTCTGTGTGCATCGGTAAGGAAATAACTTCTTTTACCGCCCGATTTGTTACAGGAAAATCCTCGTCTTTGTATTGGGGACTCTGGTATGCCTTTTGAGCGTGCAATGGAATAGGGTAATAAACGCCTGTTGGAATATTCTTTTCTTTTAGATGATCTACCAATGCATCTCGGTTAACCCCATGCACTCTTAAAGTGTATTGATGAAACACATGTGAGTCACAATCCCCTTGACGTATGGGCGTTGTAATTTTTGGATGTTGGGATAATCGCTGGGTATACTGAATTGCAGCAGCTTTGCGTCTTTCGTTATAAAAGTCCAAACGCTTTAATTTGATATTTAATACTGCCGCTTGCAAGCTGTCTAAACGAGAATTTACCCCAATAATATCGTGATGATATCTTTTGTACATCCCATGATTAACGATCCCTCTTATTTTTTGAGCTAAGTCTGTATCTCTAGTAAAAATGGCTCCTCCATCGCCATAACCTCCTAAATTTTTAGAAGGAAAAAATGATGTTGTCCCTACCGTTCCTATGGTTCCCGTTTTTTGTTTACGTCCATCAGAAAAGGTGTAGGTCGACCCTATGCCTTGTGCATTATCTTCCACCAGATATAAGTTATTCTTTTGAGCTAATTCCAGTAAAGGCTCCATGGGGGCTGCTTGACCAAAAAGATGAACAGGAATTATGGCCTTCGTTTTTGGGGTAATTGCTTTTTCAACTGCTTTTGGATCGATATTAAAGGTTTGTGGATCTATATCGACTAAAACAGGTGTCAACTTTAAAAGGGCAATAACCTCTACTGTGGCAGCAAAAGTAAAATCAGCCGTAATCACCTCATCGCCAGGCTGTAAATCCAATGCCATAAGTGCAATCTGGAGCGCATCAGTACCATTCCCACAGGGGATTACATGGGTTCCATCTAGATATTCTTCCAGTTGAATTTGAAATTCACGAACTACCGGGCCGTTAATAAAAGAAGTGTCTTTAATCACTTGATTAATAGCTTCTTGAACTTCAGGGGCAATTTCGGCATACTGCCCTTGAAGGTCTACCATTCGGATGGGTTGCATAAAATTTTTATTCAAAGTTAAATAATTCCCTCAGGGGATAAAATCAGCTACAAAGATTTGTAAATCCTTATTTTTGAAAAAAAACATTTGGGTCTCTTTTATACTTTCATTCTTTCTATTGGGGTATTCGCTTATAAGGTACTGGGCATATTCCAGCTCAAAGCGAGCCAACGAATTAATGGAGCTAAGCAAAGTTTAAAGATAGCAGCTCAAAAACCCTCTGAAAATCCTCGAATCTGGATCCATTGTGCTTCTCTAGGCGAGTTTGAACAAGCCATTCCTATTCTAGAGACCCTTCGGAAAGAGAAACCAGAAACAAGGCTAATCTTGAGTTTTTTCTCACCCTCAGGCTATAATCAACAAAAAGATAATCCTTTGGTCGATGAAGTTTACTACCTCCCATGGGACTTTTACAGAGATCAGAAAAAATTCATAACAGCCATCCAACCGAGCTGTTGCCTGCTTGTCAAATATGAATTTTGGCCAAGACTGATACAAGTTTTGGTGGAGAAAAACATTCCTGTGATTTCTATTTCAAGTCGTTTTTTTGACAATCAAATATATTTTAAGAGTTGGGGAAAGTGGTTCTTAAGCCGCCTAGGCGAGGTAGATCATTTTTTTGTTCAGGATGAAAATTCTAAACAATTATTAGCAACAAAGGGTATAGATCAAGTCTCGATTGTTGGAGATACACGAATGGACCGAGTCACCCAATTACTTACAACTACGCATGCTTCTCCAAAAATTGATGCGCTTCATACCAAAGCATATGTAGTTTTAGGAAGCAGTTGGCCGGAAGATGAAATTCTTTTTTGGCCTTTGATTGAACGTTTCCCCCAATGGACTTGGGTGGTTGCACCACACGATATTTCTGAAAAACGTTTGGAAAGCATACAACAAAAAAGCGGATTGAATTGGCACCGCTGGAGCAGGCTTCAAGCTGAACAAATTAATGACGTTTCTTTCATCTTGGTCGATTCTATAGGAGAACTCAAGCATTTATATGCAGCAGCTCAGTGGGCTTATGTAGGGGGTGGTATGGGAACCAAAGGACTCCACAATATTTTAGAGGCTGGAGTTTACGGGATCCCTGTACTAATTGGTAAAAACTATAATCGATTTCAAGAAGCTGTAGATTTAATAGCTGCCAAAGGAGTGTTTTCGGTTAAGGACTCCAGCAGCTTAGAACAGCTGCTTGTAGAATTCAGCAAAAATCCCGAATTTCGTCGGGAAACCGGAACAATAAACAAAGAATTTATTCGCAAAAATGAGGGAGCCTCAGCCCTTATATTAGAATACCTACAAAAGCATTTCGCATGAACAAGATTCATTATTTAGGAAGCCTCTTAGGAGCCCTCACTTTTTCGCTATTTACTCAGGCACAATCTTCTCCCAATATCATCGTCTTGATCGGAGATGGCATGGGCTTAACTCAAATATCAGCGGGAAACTATGCGAATAAAAACACCACCAATTTTGAAGATTTTGAAATCATAGGCTTACTCAAAACACATGCCTATAACAATCTAGTTACAGATTCTGCTGCAAGCGGAACTGCCATGGCCTGTGGTGTAAAAACCTTGAATGGTGCCGTGGGTATCAGTCCTAGAAACGAAAAACTTACTAGTATTCTGGAACACTGTCAAGCGGCCAACTACAGTACTGCTTTATTAGCCACTTCAAGTATAGTTCATGCGACTCCCGCATCTTTCTATGCCAATGTAATCTCACGGAAACAATACCAAGATATTGCTCTACAATTAAGTGAGCATGATGTCGATATTTTTATTGGTGGCGGTAAAAAACACTTCAACGAACGAGACGACCGCCGAAATCTGATCAAAGAAATGGAGCGGTATTCCTTTGTGAAGTCAATTAAGAAATACCAAGAGTCAACAGCCTCCAAAATCGGGTATTTTACCTATCCGGACGAACCACCCATGAAAATGAGAGGTCGAACTCCTGCAATGGAAGACCTTTTCCAAATCACATTAGATAAACTCTCCCAACGTGAAAAACCATTTTTTGTGATGTTAGAAGGATCACAAATTGATTGGGGAGGACATGCCAATGATCTGGATTATATATTGACCGAATTCCAAGAGTTTAATGAGGTAGTCGGGAAAGCCCTTGCCTTTGCTAAAGCAGATGGGAACACAATCGTCGTGGTAACTGCCGATCATGAGACCGGCGGGTTAGCCCTTACAGGAGGAAATATAAGAAGCGGTCGTGTTAAAGGCGGTTTCAACACTAAGGGCCATAGTGCTACTATGGTTCCCGTTTTTGCATTTGGACCTGGGGCAAAAAAATACAGCGGCATTCAAGAAAACACCGCTGTATTTGAACATTTAAAAAGTTTGGTTCAATAGTCGATCAACTTTTTATTTGGTTCGCATTTGATCGATAATTTGAGCCTTAAATTCTTTATCACTTTCTAATACGGTAAAGAAAGAACTAATAAAATCTCTTGTTTCAGCAAAAGTTGAAGCACTTTCAAAATCATCTTTGAACGAATCTACAATGGTCATAATATTAGCCTTCTGATCCAAGTATTTTTGTCGAACGCTTTCCATTGCTGATACATCCCGCTTAAACCCTCTATACTTACGATCGGTTACACTCGAAATTCCAAGTGTAGGATTAACCACTGCATAACTTGGATTTACTAATCCCGACATATCAAAATCATAGGGTAAGGGGATAATTTTACTGTCTACATAGAGTAACTTCCCATTGTGCTGATAGGCAACAGAAAAATCTGTATTCCCAATCATATACTGAAATAAAGCATTGGTGATCGAAGCCTCAGCATCCATAGCTAGCGGGTGGATATATCTTTCGAACACTTTACCCTCTGCTCGCTTGGCGACTTTTTTATCGTCCTCAATTAAGAATCCTTTTAGCTTGTGTACGATTTCCTTTTTCTTTTTGATTTCAGAAAAATCTACATCTACGGGGCGGGTTCTAAAATAGTGGTCTGCCACAGTTTCGTAGATTTTATACCCTAAATACTCTTTGAGGATATTATCCTGATTCCCATCTTCTAAGAGACAAGGAAGCACCAACTTCATACTTTTTTGTCCATCAAAAAGAGTCCCTTTAGCATCTTCTTTGTAGATTTTCATTTTTACCGGAGGAAAATAGCAACGAGATCTTCTAAAATTACCTCGGGCTCTTAAACGTACGGGAATCGATGCTTCTTTTCCCTCATGGGTGTATACCATGGTCGTTTCGATAAAGGTGGAATCATTGGTTTTTCTGGCCAATTGTTTGTTGGAATAGTTCAGTTTAATCGGTACGGTTTCTGTACTGTCAAAAAACTTCTGAGCACTCAAAGAAGGGGAAATCCCTATAGCTGCTCCTAAAATAAGCGTGAACAGTAATTGTTTTTTCATATTAAAGTGAATAAATTTGAGCATAATTTAAGAAAATGTCCAGATATCTCTCCATCATCAATCCAAAAACATTTATCACACTCGCTATATCTTTAGCGGTTCCATATCTGGCCTACCAGCTTCAGATTGTATATAACATTGATCTGACACTGATAAGTATAGCCATCATCTTTCCTTTGGTATTTACCATCAGAGGAGCATTTCGCAGGAGAGAAAAGGCAATGGAGCACCTGAGCCGTTATAGAGCTGGATTAAAAACAGTTCAATATTTTTTTGGGAACTCTAAATTATCAGATGACAAAAAAAAGGAGGCAGACAGTCTTTTGGAGAATATATCGGTCCAACTAGTAACTTATCTGAATGTTGTTGGTAACCCCATTAAACCATTAGATGCTTCCGTAGATGCAATTCTTACATTTATAGAGGAGAATAAAGAAGAAATTTCGGGAGGAACCCGACAAAAGATTTTTCGATTCCTCAGAGATGTACACGATGGGATTGAAAATCTAGTGGCTATTCATACGCATAGAACACCCATAAGTCTCAAAGCGTATTGCTTAATTTTTATCTATATTTTTCCAATCATCTACACGCCTACAATTATTAATAAAATAGGATATGATGGAACCCACTGGCTCACCTATTTTGTGGTAGCCTTAAGTGAATTCATCCTAATCTCATTATACAACATTCAGGATCAAATGGAATATCCGTTTGACTCCGATGGCTTAGACGATGTTGATTTAAGCAAGTATGGTCTTGAGCGAGAATAAAAAATTCGCTACTCTTTATTTGATTCTGTCTTAAAAAGGCTACTTACTTTTTCTTCGAAACGGTCTGGTATAAAATTGTTGTTTTCATCTACTTCTAACCCTGTGGCTGTTGAAATAACGGAGTAAAGAATAACGCCTCCCACGAGGGCAACGGCTCCGATAACAACGATTACAATTTCGTTCATTTTACACGTATTTAATTGGTTGATAGCCTTCTAAAATATAAAAAAAAAGGATATGACCAAAAAACTACTGGGGTAAAATGAAAAAAGCCCCTCATTTCTGAGAGGCTTTTTGTGCGGGTGAAGGGACTCGAACCCCCACGCCGTGAAGCACTAGATCCTAAATCTAGCGTGTCTACCAATTTCACCACACCCGCATTTAGGTGGGCAAATATAATCAAGTTTTTTCCATTATTGTACCTTTGAGATTCTAAAATTTAAATGGGTCATGATATGAATTCAGCACAGAGAGAACGTTTTTTAGAGGAATTATTCGAATTTTTAAAAATACCCAGCGTCAGTGCCGACCCGGCATATTCCGGAGAGGTCAAAAAAGCTGCAACATGGGTGGCTCAAGCTTTAGAAAAAGTAGGCTGCCAACAAATTGAGATCATCGAAACTCCAGGACACCCGATTGTCTATGGTGCAATTGAAGTTAATCCAGAATATCCGACGGTTTTGGTCTATGGACATTATGATGTACAACCCCCAGATCCAATTGACTTGTGGAGCAAGCCCCCCTTTGAACCTTATATTCAGAAGACAGATATTCATCCCGAAGGCGCAATTTTCGCTCGAGGGGCTTGCGATGATAAGGGGCAAATGTACATGCATATCAAAGCGCTTGAATTGATGCAAGAGAAAGGGGAATTACCCTGCAATCTCAAGTTTATGATCGAAGGAGAAGAAGAAGTCGGCAGCGACAATTTAGAAGATTTTGTTCGGGCGCATACAGATAAGCTGAAATCAGATATCATTTTAATTTCTGACACCGGTTTAGGGAGCGTTGACCAGCCTGCCATAACCACGGGACTTCGAGGCCTCAGCTACATGGAAGTTACAGTTACAGGACCCAATCGAGATTTACACTCTGGACTTTATGGGGGCACAGTAGCCAATCCCATCAATATTTTAGCGGATATGATTGCCCAATTACACACAGCAGAGGGCAGCGTTAATATCCCAGGATTTTATGAGGATGTAGTGGTCTACAGCGCATCTGAACGGACAGCAATTGAACAAGCTCCTATAGATGACCAAGATTTTAAAGCAGCTTTGGATTTGGATGCTCTTCATGGAGAAGAGGGATACTCTACTCTAGAACGTAAATCGATTCGCCCGACCTTAGATGTCAATGGAATTTGGGGTGGATATACGGGTGAGGGTGCCAAAACTGTAATCCCGAGTCAAGCCCATGCGAAAATCTCTATGCGATTGGTCCCCAACCAAGATTGGGAAAAAATAAGTGCTTTATTTGAATCGCATTTTCAGTCCATAGCTCCAGCAGGTGTTCGTGTTTCTGTAACCACCCACCACGGAGGAAAGCCTTATGTTATGCCCACCGATCATATCGGTTATCGGGCAGCTCATCAAGCCTACGAAAAAAGCTTCGGAAAAGCTCCAGTAGCTCTGAGAGATGGGGGGAGCATCCCAATTGTACCTATGTTTGAAGAGGTTTTAGGATGTAAATCTGTTTTGATGGGTTTTGGTTTAGACAGCGACGCCATCCATTCTCCAAACGAACATTTTGGCCTATGGAACTTTTACAAAGGAATTGAAACCATTCCTCTATTCTACGAATCCTTTAAATCACTTTGGCAAGAATAAATCATCGATTTGGTTTTTTTTCATTAACTTGAAATAACCCATTTCGATGAACCATGACTTTAAGCTATAAGCCATCCCCAATCCGGACGGATCCGTCTTCGAAAAGTAGAAAGCGTGCCCATCAGGTATTTGAACTCCAAAAGCAACAAGCCAAAATTTTATTTTGTTTTGTTCAACAAGGAGAGGGAACCTTTATTTTAAACTATACCCCATTCGCCTTTATTGGCCCTGCCCTCTTTTGTATTCCTGCAGAACAATTTCATTGTTTTGTCCAAGCGGATATCAACCGTCCATTTAGGATTCATAAAACTTGGATAAAAACTTCTGAATTACAAGCTTCACTCGTTTCATTGTTTCAGGAAAACCCACCAGTTCAGGCTTTGATGTCAAAAAGAGTAGCTTCGATTTTGGACCATCCCTTAGAACCCTATTTTTCCTACTCCAACTCAAAATCTATAGGTAGATTCAGAGAATTCTTAATGCAATTCAACCCACTATCTTCTCAAAAACTATACAGCCAATCAATACCTACGAACGATCTAGAAACAAAACTATCCATCCAAAAGATCGTCGAATTTACAGCCTTCCATTACAGAAAACCTTTTTCAATTTATCAATTGGCCGACCTATTGCATCAAACTCCTTTAAGCGTTTGTCGGTTTTTTAAAGAGCATTGCGGACAATCGTATGTACATTTTCTTAGAACCCTAAGACTGGAACAAGCCCAGTGTTTGATGCAAATGTATCCCCTAAAAAGCTGTAGAAATATTGCCCTTGAGGTGGGCTTTGACAATACAGCTCAACTGAGTAGGGCTTTTAAAAACGAAATGAATCTATCGGTAAGTCAGTATCGAAAAAATAAATGCCGTCAAGATTCGTCGGCATCTAAATTCAATAAAAAAAGATCTGCAGCAAGCCCATCTACAAGGAATTGAGCTTTTTTCCGGACCCTTAGACAATCTCCATCCCAAAAAAGATAATCCAAGTCCAAGTGCTTAGCCGCCTGATCTTCTAAATAGGTCTCAAAGGTGGGGCCAAATGACTCTCGAATCACCTCTAAAGAAACACCCCATTGAGTCCGTAAACCAGTCATTATTGTTTCGTTATAGCGATCAACTTGAGATAAATATTCTGTGTCTTGAGCCAGTCTATTGTCTTGAAGAGATTTAACATAGGTGTGATTATTAGACACATTCCAACTGCGTTGATCGGTACCATTATAACTATGTGCAGAAGGACCAATTCCTAAATAAGGCTTCCGTTGCCAATAAGCGGTATTGTTAACAGAGTAAAAACCAGGTTTTCCATAATTCGAACTTTCATAATGATCATAGCCTAAAGATTCTAAATGGGTCCCTAAGAAATCGAATTGAGCCTTCACTTCTTCCTCGGGAAGTAGTTCGATTTGCTTTTGGGCAACTTGGTGAGCCAGTACTGTTTTAGGTTCTACCGTAAGTGCATAAGCAGAGATATGAGGAGGTTCGAACTCCAAGGCATTGAACACATTTATTTTCCAATCGGCCAAAGTCTGCCCTGGGATACCATAAATCAAATCCAATGAATAATTGGTGAAATATTTTTGAATCAAGCGAAGTGCCTTCCATACTTGTTCTGCATTATGGGCCCGATTCATTTGTTTGAGATCCGAATCGAAAAAAGACTGTACACCCAAACTAATCCTATTTACACCATAAATCAATAAGTCTTTGAGATAGGCTTCTTCCACATCATCGGGATTCATTTCAAGAGTAATTTCAATGGATGACTCCCAAGAAAAATACCGCTTCGAAAACTCTAAAAAAGAACCGAGGGTTTCCGGTGAAACAAGCGAAGGACTTCCGCCTCCAAAATAGATACTGGCCAAGCTTGTAAACGGAGCATCTTTGGCGCGTAATTCCAATTCCTTCTTCATAGCCTCCAATACGGAGGATTTATGATTGAGTTGAGTCGAAAAATGAAAATTACAATAATGACACGCTTGCTTGCAAAAAGGAATATGAAAATAAAGGCCTGCCATAGGTTGAATTAGCCTCCAACTTTTTTAGGGTTTTGAGCCACAAAAGCAGACCAACCCGAATAAGATTTCTCGACCTGAGGTTTTCCTGCATTGTAGAAATGGCATACAGCAGCTGCTAAACCATCCGTAGCATCTAGGTTCTTGGGTAATTCTTTGATTTTAAATTGGCCCTGCAACATTTTTGCTACTTGTTCTTTACTTGCATTCCCATTTCCGGTGATGGCCATTTTGATTTTTTTGGGCGTATATTCTACTATGGGCAGATTTCTCGTGAGTGCGGCCGCCATGGCCACCCCTTGTGCCCGACCTAGTTTAAGCATCGATTGTACATTTTTCCCAAAAAAGGGAGCTTCAATAGCCACTTCATCGGGATGATAGGATTCGATGATATCCAATGTTCGTTCAAATATTTTCTGAAGCTTTAGGTAATGGTTGCTGAACTTGTGCAGATGTAATTCGTGCATATGCAAAAATTCCATTGTCCCTTTTTGTACTCGAATAAGTCCAAAACCCATGATCGTGGTTCCCGGATCGATCCCCAAAATCACTGTTTCGTTCGCCATTAGTATTCCTCTTCTTCTGTTATTTCTTCTTGAGGCTGTGCAGAGATTTTTAGAGGAAGCTCAAAACGTACCTGAACCGGAATCCCAACATTAGTCTTCATTGCAGGCTGCGCTTGAGGAAGGTTTTCAATTACCGATCCCAATTGACTTTCCAAATCTGGTAAGGCATTTTTCAATCCTCGAGATGCCTCAAATGAATCTAATGAAAAAGCTCCATTCTTATCTACCACCAAAGCTAATGTGACTTCTTCATCGATCGGTTCTGATGCTACTATAGCATCCGCAGCTAGGGCTTCGGCTATAGCCGTTTGAATCACTTGCTGAAAACAATCGGTTAAGGCATCATCTTCTAATCCCTCACATTCGGGAAAAGAAGGATGCTGATCTTGATCCGACCAGGTAGAAGCTTTTTTGATCTCAGTGGCAGGTACCTTAGTAGATTCAAATAAGTGACACCCCATCGTGGATAAAAGGAGTGGAAGTGCTAAAAAAGTTGCAATTTTGGATTTCATAAGATGCGTAATAATCGTACTAAAATTACTAAATTTTAGGTTCTATTCACCTTAGATACCTGAACTTGATTAAAAATTATGGAATACCTGATACTTGGATTAAGTTTTGTTTTAATTATGGGAGGAATAATCGGGTGTTTTTTGCCCCTACTCCCGGGACCGGTCACGGGATGGATCGGTATTTTTGTTTTGTATCAACACCCCGGTATTCCCAGCGAACCGCTCTTCTTAGGCTGGACTTTTGGTGTTACCATATTAATATTTCTTTTGGACTATTGGATTCCGATTGCTGGAGCAAAAACCTTTGGAGGAACCCAGGCAGGTGTTCGTGGAGCTACCATAGGACTCATTTTCGGTTTTATTTTTTTAGGTCTTCTAGGCTTGGCCATCGGACCCTTTTTAGGGGCGGTATCCGGTGAACTTATGGATGATCCTAAAAATCGAAAAAAAGCCTTCAAAGCTGGTTTTGGCTCTTTTTTAGGGTTTTTGGGAGGCACCCTCCTCAAATTTATACTGGCTGTTTATTTCTTGATTGTTTTTGTTCAGCTGATTTGGGTACACGACCTCGTATAAGATAAAATGTGTCCTTTTCGATCCATTCAATCAAACCACAACACTATATTTATTAAAATGGATAAAAAGATATTTTTTGCATCAGCCCAGTTCGACTAAGATTTGGGGCGCACGAAAAGGAACACATTTATTTCATAATACTTTATTTAGGTTTCCGTATTTCTCCTAAGGAATTTACTTCGATTTTATAAGGGTTATAGGTGAACCACCCGGTTTTACGATCACCAAAATTGTTGATTCGGATATATTGAGGGTATTCATACGTATACAAGGATGCATCAGAAGTTCTCCGGAATTCATAAAAATGTTTGGATAATTTTTGAACTCTGTATACATAGGGTATTAGAGCTTCTTGAGATAAATTTTCAAAAGCCTCTTTGGGATTTTCTAATCCCAGTAAAAAAAAGTCATTGATATGTAGACTACATACAAAACGACTCTTTGGCTCTGGCATTTGATAGAGCGGTTCTCCTTTTCGAAGACGCTGAAGAGCTTCCCAAAAACTCACCAAAGACTCCCGATACTCCCCCTCAGGGTTTTCATAAATGATAATATGATGGTTTTTACGAGGGTTTACATAGGCATTTACATCCGGGTTTAATTGTACTGCACTATTAAAAACCTCCCGAATACGAACTTTTCGGATGGGAACCGGATCCCCATTTCTGTTGTTTAAAAATACCCGCGGGATATCATATCCAGCATCATCTTTTTCAAAAAAGGTCTTTTTTGAAATCAAATGATCCGATAGTGGATTATCTTTTTCTGCATGTTTGCGTACAAGCGCTCGGATCTGGGGATCTACAATCTTATTGAGTTGTCGAAAATTAGTAAACTCTCGTAAGGATTTTCGAACGTGGAACGCTTCACTCAATTGAGGGGCCTTTGCCTTTCCGTAGCGTGTTTCTCGATGGATGGAGCCCCGAATTCCCAAATGATAGTTGCTTCGCTCACGGCCATTCAAAGTGGTTGTTTTGTGTCGGGTAAATAATATTTTACGTTTTTGGACATGACTAACCAACAACTGGCGAAACGATTGGCTTAGAAGAGCCGGAAATTTTTGTACAGGCTGTGGAGCTTCTAGAAGACTAAATTTTTGATTTTGAGCCAAAAAATCTAAATACGGTCGATTTATAAATAAAGTGGCTGCCGCCTGAAGGCCTTTCCAGCGATAATCTTTGTGTTCCGGCAAGTCAATTACTTCTCCCAAAAAATCACTTTTCCAATGTTCCAATAAATATTGAACTCCATGAATGGCATGTATATGAACCTCCGGGCAAATTTGCCTCAAAAGTTGTTGAAAAGCGTTGCCAATCAAGCCATTTTCATGCCACTGATACTCGATATAGTTTTTTCGTGGAAAGCGTTTTAAAAATTTTTGTGCCTTGAGCTCTGCAAAAGGATAGTCCACTCGATCCATAAAGTTCTCCAACGTTCTTTCTTTTAGGATTTTCCAACCAGAAGGATCTTTGGCATAGTATTCTCGGGGCGATTGCCTTCTAAATGAATCTGCAAATTCTGATCTACAAAGAACTTTATTGACCATACTTTTATTCAAAGACTTCTCCCAAGGATGTATCATAAGTACTTCTACCGCATCGGAAAAAAGTTCATCAAAGCTGATCGCCAATCCTGAATAAGGACAAATATGACTGCATTCGCCCCATAATTCTAGCCGTTCTATATTTTCTTGGCTATCAAGAATATGATTGTTTTTGAGTATCTGAGAGAATCGCTCGTGGAGTTTTTGCCTTCTTTTTTGCTCCATGAGATACATTCCCCTTTGGATTCGATTGACTTTAATATCCGTATCAAAAGTGACTTTAATTTGGTTTATAGCCCCGTATTTTTCGATCAATTGTCGAATAATTTTCCGGAGCTGAAAGGCTGCTGCTATCTGAATCGGTTGGTTCAGTTGTTCTATTTGGGAGTTCGTCAGAAGATCCGTTTCTACAGGGGATTTCTTAGAGTTAAATGCCTCACGACCGATACCATACAGCTTGGAAGTATCTAAAGACCATCCATGGGTCTGACATAGATTTCCTAACACATCTAGCAGCAACTTGTAGTCCTTTTCCCGAACCCAGGATAATAATTCTCCTATAGGCGTCAGCTTTTCAAGTTCGGAAATTCCTGGCCAGTTATGACCTAAAGATTTTCGAAGGCCCGCTAAAAAGACAGCTTCTTCGTAACTGAAACCTCGACGTAAAAATTCCAAAATATTCCGAACGGCTTTTAGACTTAAAGGAGCGACACGCTTATCCACAAAAATCCTACTGATCCGTGAAGCAGCCGCTGTAGAAAAACCCCAATCCTGATGTGCTTTATCCGCTAACTTCTGTTGACTATTGAAAAAGTAAAAACTATGCCAAACATCAATTTTAGCTTCTTCTGAAAGTTGTTTCCAATGAACACCAAAATTTCGGTCTTGTTGCATCAGAGCCTGAAAAGCGGCGCCCTGCACCATCTTTTTATGGTGTCTATTATATCCTTTTTCATTTGAGTCAACCACTTGAAGGGCCTCCCAAAAGGTGAAACGTCCATGGGATAAAAAGTAATTTAAAAATTCCTTTTTTCGATTCATATCTAGCGATTCTCCTCGTAAACGCAATGAATTGACCCATTGCCATGCTCGAAGTTCTTCGAATAGAGGATGCGAATAAACCGTTCGCGATTTTTGGGGTTCGTAGGGACATTTGGCTAAGCGACTTTTCTGAACACTAAAAGGGCGTTGGTAAAAAATGACGCCACCGGTATAGTTCCCTTTCCCAGGGGGTTTTCCAATAAGTTTATCTCTTAGATCAGGGGTCAATTGCGGGTGTGCTTGGGCTTGCTTGGCCCAAATTTTGTGGATTTCTTCCACGTACATTTGTCTCGATAAATATCGGTTCCGAACCCGTAAACGCGATCTTTTATAACTTTTGTTGGGTTCGGGTAACAGGGTGTGCAAATATGTTCCTAAAGACTCATTATGCATATTCTTCTCTGTTGCAAGTATTCCGGGACGATGATGCTCGGGGCTTCCTTGAAAAAGATACTTTTGAGGCAATTGTCCCATACGCCTGCCCACAAAAAAACCTCTTCGCTGGCTGATGTGATATAAAATTCGACCCAATTCGTGCAGGCTTAATTTTTGCGTTAACCCTTTTTTACGGAGGGTATAGGGACACATGGCTACCCAAGCATGTAAACTTTGGTGCGGAAAAATTTTATTTTGCTGCCAAACTTGGATTTCAGATTTAGATATAGGACACATCCCTGCCTGCTCTAATATTTTAAGAAGGTGGATTTTGCGTCTTCGGAAACGAGAAAAACGCTTTCGCATCAAACGGGCCTGACGCCTTCTTGCTCGATGAGATTGTTCTCTTTTTCCGGCCCCATAGTGCTCGATTGGGACTGGATATACACGTACGCCCATCTTTAGGGTCTGGTCTTTGGATCTGTAAAAGGTCCATCCGATGGCGTGAGTTCCGATGCGCAAGCCTAATTTGTTTGACATCTTTATTTTTTGTATATTAGAGTATTCAATCTTATCACACTAAGGCTATATGCCGTAGACACAACGTCTTAAATCCCGCTTCGGTGGGATTTTTTTTCGGCTAATTTTCGAGGTCCGTGGGTGAGTTGAATCAGTACGTCTGAATGAAATCGAATGAGTAGGCTGTAGAGTTGAAATACCATCTTTTTGTCGAATTGCTTGGGGTCATTTTCGATCCTATCAGCAAATTTTGAAGCCATTTGTAGGGCCGTTTCTTTAACCATTTCATCCGAATATTCAGCATGAATTAGGATCTGAAGCTGAAAGGCTCGTTGAACAGCAACGTAAGCATTCTCGGCTTGAAGCTTTTGAAAGAGTTGCTGTTGCACCTCCCGATAGGGTTTATCGTTCAATGCTAATAAGGATTTGATGTGAGTGGTACCCAATCCAAGGGCTAGCCCTTTGAGCACCATAAGTTCTGCGGCAGAAAGTTGATTTGGGGTCATAAAAATAAATTTAGTGGAGGAATCTTTTCCTCGATTCTTATATAAATGTGCCTAAATTTTATCGATTTTGAGGGAGCAAAGTTGTGAGTGGTCGTTCGGGAGTTATAAACTGTGACATCTGGGAAGGGTCCGTGTTTATTTAATGAAAAAAAGTACTTTTGTAGTATGAAATTATTTGTTTTGACATTCATTTTGTTGGGTCTTGCTTTTGCAGGTATAGCCATTAAGATCTGGGCAAAAAAAGACGGTGAATTTGCAGGGACCTGCGCAAGCCAAAGTCCCTTCTTAAATCGAGAGGGAGAACCTTGTGGGTTTTGCGGCAAACTTCCCTCTGAACAAGATTGTCGAAAAGATGAAATCATTCAGAACTGAATCTGATCAACTTCACACCGTTTTTTTGATATGCAAAAACTCAAGAGCCTAGGCCCTGGATTACTATTCGCTGCTGCTGCTGTTGGGGTATCTCACTTGGTGCAATCGACTCGAGCGGGGGCTGAATATGGATGGGGACTCCTTTGGGCCCTGATTTTGGCTCATGTATTTAAGTATCCTTTCTTTGAATTTGTGAGCCGCTATACTGCTGCCACAGGAAAAAGCGCCTTACAAGGGTATTTCGAACTGCATCCCAACTGGCTTAAAGCCTACACCCTACTGAGTTTGGGCACCATGTTTACCATCCAAATGGCAGTTACCATAGTAACCGCTGGAATTGCAGAATACTTATTTGGTCCCGTTTGGGGCAATCACTTTTGGATGGTAGCCATCTGTTTACTTTGTTACGCAATTCTACGAATTGGGCAATTTAAAGTCTTAGACGGCATCATTAAAGTAATTATGGTGGTCTTGGTATTGAGTACAAGCGCTGCCTTTTTTCAAGCACTTTATAAAATGCCACAAGATATTGCTGTGGACGTAATTTTTCCTGCGGAGTCGGGTTTACTCTTTTTAATTGCTTTTATGGGGTGGTTGCCTGCTCCCTTAGATGTCTCTATTTGGCAATCCTTGTGGTGGATCGATAAAAGTAAAATTCAGGAACTGAATAAACTTCGCGAAAACACAGCCTTTGACTTCCGTTTAGGGTATTGGAGTACGCTTATCATAGGTGTTTTTTTCTTGGGGTTAGGCGCGCTAATCCTACATCCTCAGGGACGAAGTTTTCCTACCTCTGGGGTAGCATTTGCTGAAGAATTGATGGGGGTATATCAGTCACAATTTGGGACTGGAGCCATGATTATCATTGGCTTCTCTGCCTTTACAGCTATGTTTAGTACAACACTTACTACACTAGACGCCTCCCCTAAAGCCATGGCCGCCGCCTTGGACATTCTATTTCCCAACAGCAAGGCCTGGTGGAAAAAACAATCGTTTTGGCTCGGATCGCTTTGCTTAGGGACTCTAGGAATTTTTTTCTTTCTCAGTTCACAGATGGGCGTTCTGATTACGGTTGCTACGGTAATTTCTTTTTTGACTACTCCGTTTTTAGCATTTCTTAATTTTCGACTGATTTTTCAAAAGAGTTTTCCATCCGAAGCCAGACCATCTAAGCTTTTATTAGTGCTAAGCGGTTTTGGGTTCATTTTCCTTATTGGCTTTTCTGGACTCTATCTTTGGTCCTTAATTTATTCTTAAATTTGTAAAAAAGAATTCTGATTGGAAACGCAAGTACAAGAACGACAGCAGCAGGTGAGCAAACCCAAATGGATTCGGGTCAAACTCCCTACAGGAAAGAAATATACAGAACTCCGAGGTCTGGTTAAAAAATACGATCTCCACACCATTTGTACTTCCGGGAGTTGTCCCAATATGGGCGAATGTTGGGGCGAAGGAACAGCCACCTTCATGATCTTGGGAAATATTTGTACCCGTTCTTGTGGTTTTTGCGGGGTCAAAACAGGTCGTCCTGGAAGTATTGATTGGGAAGAACCAGAAAAAGTAGCGCGATCAATCAAGTTGATGAATATCAAACATGCGGTGGTCACTTCTGTTGATCGGGATGATATCAAAGACATGGGATCCATTATTTGGGCAGAAACGGTACAAGCCATTAGACGTCTAAACCCCAATACTACACTAGAAACTCTTATTCCAGACTTCCAAGGGAATACCCGTAATATCGACCGGATTGTAGCCGTTGCACCAGAAGTTGTTTCGCATAATGTAGAAACCGTTCGGCGACTGACTAGAAAAGTGCGTGTTCAGGCCAAATACGATCAAAGTCTGTTTGTATTGAGTTATCTTAAGGAGCAGGGCATCCGAAGAACCAAATCGGGAATAATGCTCGGACTTGGAGAAACCGAAGAAGAGGTATACACTACGCTTCACGATCTAAGAAAAGCAGATGTAGATATCGTAACTATTGGACAATATCTGCAACCCAGCAAAAAGCACCTAGCCGTTGATCGTTTTGTTACTCCAGAAGAATTCGAACGTTATGAGGCATTTGCCAAAGACTTAGGCTTCCGACATGTAGAATCGGGTCCCTTAGTTCGCTCTTCTTACAAAGCGCACAAACACGTAGAATAATAGAATTTAACCCCAGATGTTTTGGTCAAACAAGCCTTTGTCTTGTGGACTTAAAAACTCCAATTCAATGGGCCAATAATAAAGGTTTTCAGAATTGATCTGTGGCCCTAAGCGTCCATAATCCTTCTCTGTTGTTAAGATATTCCCCCCTTGGGCTGCTTGCTCAATTTGTTCGATTTCTTGGGGTTTAAAATTGTGATGGTCGGGGTAGCAAAAAGAGGTGAATTCAAAACCTTGTGACCGTAAAAAATTCAAAAAGCGTTCGGGTTTTGCAAATCCTGTCACAACTACTAGGGGCTCTTTTTTAAGTTCTTCTGGAGCCATAACAGATCGACCTAAGAGTTGATCCGCATAGGTTATGGTCGTAAATATTAAGGTTTTGGAATCCTTCCATTGCAGTTGTTGGGCAATCTCTAGTCTTTTTGCTGCTTCTAAATCCGCAGGGCAATTGGTCACCAAACAAATATCTGCCCTTTTTTTGCCCTGTGTAGATTCTCGAAGCCTACCCATAGGGAATACATAATCATGGGAATACAAAGCGTCGAATCGGGTACAAAGGATCATTTTTTGGGGTCGCACCCAGCGGTGTTGAAAAACATCATCTAAAATGATGTAGCTGGGAGGATTTTGCAACTCCACTAATTTTTCGATTCCAATACGTCGCTTTTCGGCAACAGCGACCCAGATATCGGGGTGACGCTTCCAAAATTGAAAGGGCTCGTCGCCTATAGTGGTTGCCGTGGCAGAAGAGTCTGCTAAAATATATCCACGTGTTTTGCGTCCGTATCCTCTACTCAATACAGCCGTTTTCCCTAAACTTTTAGACTCCTGAATGAGATAATTGACCACTACGGATTTTCCTGTTCCCCCAACAGACAAATTCCCTACTCCGATGGTATTTTTAGGGAGTGGCATAGAAGTAAATATTCCCCAATCGAACATCCAATTGCGAAGGGTCATTACCGATGCATAAACAATAGCTAAGGGCCATCCAAGCCAACGAAAAGCTTTCATGGGGCTCAAGATAATACTATATTTGTGATGGTTAT
>WTJH01000058.1 GCA_011524915.1 Flavobacteriales bacterium
CCATACGACCTCTTTCTTCGAGTATCGTTTTAATATGAGTGTCTCTCTTATTACGATCTTTTAGGCAGGCAATACCTTCGGCTTGGGACAAGGCATTGATGTTATATGGAGGTTTAATTCGGTTTAAAAGCCCAATAATTTCGGTTGAAGCATAAGCAATTCCCAACCGAGCTCCTGCCAATCCAAAGGCTTTGGAAAACGTCTGAGATACGATCAAATTGGGATAGCTCGACAAAAGACTCAAGGCCGATTCGAAAGGTGCAAAATCGATATAGGCTTCGTCAATTACCACAATTCCTGTGGCTCTTTGGAGTAGTTTTTCGATGGTAGCAATAGGCCAACCGTTACCGCTTGGATTATTGGGATTTGGAAGACAAATCAGCTTGGGAGCACGCTTCAGTTGGGCGTCAATTCGTTCAAAATTTAAATCAAAAGTTTCGGGGTCTAAAGGGGCTTCTAAAACTTCAACGGCATTCAAATCTGCCAGGACTTGATACATGCCATAAGTCGGCGGAAAAGTCAAGAGTCGGTCTTGATAAGGTTCTGCAAAGGCACGAAAGATAAGGTCTAAGATTTCGTCACTCCCGTTTCCGATAAGAATTTGTTCCGGAGCTATCCCTCTGAGTTGGGACAATTCTTGTTTAAACTCTTTTTGAAGGGGGTCTGGATAACGGTTGACAGCACTAGGATAGGGATTCTCATTGGCATCTAGGTAGATCCAATCGGCTCTTTGTTCTCCAAACTCGTCTCGAGCAGAACTGTAGGGCTTCATCTGAAGCACATTTTTACGGGCAAAATCTTCCAGCTTAAACGGCTTCATCAGGCTTGAGCGTTAAGTTTTTGAAGTCGGATGCTCACAGCATTTTTGTGGGCTTCCAATCCCTCTGCAGCAGCCATTTTTTCGATGACTGGACCTAAATCTTGAAGGCCTTGCGCACTGATTTTCTGAAAGGTGATCGCCTTTAAAAAACTATCTAAGTGAACGCCACTATACTGGCGAACGTAGCCATTGGTGGGCAAGGTATGGTTGGTGCCCGAGGCATAGTCGCCAGCACTTTCGGGAGTGTAATTCCCGATAAAGACAGATCCGGCATGAGCCAATTGATCTAGGTATAAGTCCTCGTTTGCTACAGCCAAAATATAATGCTCTGGCCCATAAGCATTAATACAAGCGATAGCAGCTTCGTCTGAATCGAAATAAATAGCTTTTGAGTTTGCCAAAGCCTTTTCGGCTATGGATTTTCGGGGTAAATCAAGTAACTGGAGTTCCAATTGCTGTTGGGTAGCTTCAATAAATTCTTGATCTGTACTCACCAAGATCACCTGACTATCTATTCCGTGTTCGGCTTGTGATAGTAGATCTGCAGCCACAAAGGAAGGATCGGCAGAACGGTCTGCCATAACCAAAACTTCACTGGGCCCTGCGGGCATGTCGATTGCTACTTTATATTGGGTTGCCAATTGCTTTGCGACGGTCACATACTGATTTCCGGGACCGAAAATTTTATCGACCTGTGGAACTGTTTCAGTTCCAAACGTAAGTGCGCCAATAGCCTGTACCCCTCCTAAGGAAAACACTTGGTCTACCCCTTGTTTTAGAGCGATATAAGCAACTTCTGTCGGAATAGTACCGTCCTCTTTCGGAGGAGTACACAATACGATCTTTGAGCATCCTGCAATTTTTGCAGGAATTGCCAACATCAATAAGGTAGAGAATAAAGGAGCTGTTCCGCCCGGGATATAAAGGCCTACCTTTTCGATCGGACGTTTTTCTTGCCAACAGTGCACCCCGGTTTGAGTTTCAACAGAAACCTTTGAGGTTTTTTGAGCCGCATGAAAAATTTCTATGTTTTTCGCTGCTTGATCGATTGCTGTTGCGAGTTCGGGATCGATCTTTTGCGCCAATTCTGTAAGGCGCTCTTGAGATATTTCAACGGATGTTAGCGAAACTTGATCAAATTGCTGCGTATAATCAATAAGGGCCTGATCTCCTTTGGTTTGAACTTCCTCAAAAATGGCTTGCACCTGAGGCTCCAAAGAACGAAGCGATGCCGTTGGACGCATTAGAATCTTATCCCAATCGGATGGCTTTGGATTGTCGAAAAACTGCATTAGACGACCATTTTTTCGATTGGACATACCAAAATCCCTTCAGCTCCAGCATTTTTTAACTGGTCGATAACTTCCCAAAAATCATTTTCATCGATAACCGAATGCAAGGAAGACCACCCCTCTTGTGCTAAGGGCATAATAGTTGGGCTTTTTAATACTGGAAGTATAGACGAAATTTCATCAATTTTTGCATTGGGAACATTCATCAGGATGTATTTCGATTTTTTGGCTCGCAACACCGTTTGGATCCGGAACAAAAGGGTTTCGATCTCAGCCTTTAGCTCAGATGAAACCTTTGGAGATTGCACCAAGACCGCCTCGGACTTCATCAAGACCTCAACTTCCTTTAAGTTGTTCTTAAACAAGGTTGATCCGCTGGAGACAATATCACAAATAGCTTCTGAAAGCCCAATGTTTGGAGCTATTTCTACCGATCCATTGATGATGTGCAGGTCTGCCTTTAAATTATTTTTTTCTAAAAACTGACGAACAGTCTCTGGATAAGAGGTTGCAATTCGGACACCATTGAGATCCTCAACTCCCGTGTAGGGCTTGTCTTTAGGGATCGCAATAGAAACACGGCATTTAGAAAAACCTAGATGCTCGATCACCTCCAAGTCTTGCCCTTTTTCAACGATTAGGTTTTCACCAATAATGGCCAGATCTACGACCCCATCGCGCAGGTATTGAGGAATGTCGCCGTTACGTAAATAGAACACCTCTAAGGGAAAATTTCGTGCGGCAGCTTTGAGCTGATCCTTTCCATTGTCTATGGAAATACCACAGCTTTTAAGTAGTTTAAGGGAGTCTTCGTTGAGACGTCCGGATTTTTGAATAGCAATTCGTATCATGTTATAAAACTAAAAAAGCCCGTTTGATGACTCAAACGGGCTTATATGTGAATACACAACTCTTCTAGCGCGCCTGAGCGGTTAATGATTGTTGTGAATGGTGATGCATGTTCATGGGTGCAAATATCAACTTTTGATTGCTAAAAACAAAGGGTTTTTAAATTTTAATATATGAGCACAGAACTCCTATACCAAAAGCTTTTAACGTCTAAAGAACAAAAGCGTTAGTAAAATGTACACAGCATACCAAAGGACATATTTGCGTTCACTTCTACTCAAAAAGAAAACGCCTAATGCTACTATACCGATTAATCCGAAAAATATCATATAAAAATAGTTGGGGAGCGGTTGTAAAGCCGTCTTTATGAGAAAGAAATAGCTCTACACCTCTGTACCTTATTATACAAAAAATCGACGATTTATCCAAATTGCCGAGTCCCCCGGATAGAAACCGTATCGTTTGCAACCAGAATTTTGTATTTTACAGACAAACAAAACACATGAAAACAGCATCCGAATGGTTTGATGAATACTCCGTTAGTCATCAGAATGCCACCAATAAAACCATCCATTACATCTTTGTACCCCTAATTTTCTTTAGTGTTATAGGCTTGTTTGCTTCGATCCCAATTGGTGGAGTATCACCAAATGTCCCCTCCTTTTTCTTCCCATATACTCATGCAGGGAGTATTTTGGTTGCAGTGGGGTTGATTTTTTATCTCCGCATGTCTCCCAGTATTTTTGCAGGAATGCTGCTGATTTCTGTTTTGAGCTTATGGGGCAATCATTGGTTGGAATCTCATCTGAATATTCCATTATGGTTATGTTCAGGAGCAATATTTGTGATTTCTTGGATCTTTCAATTTGTGGGACATCAAATTGAAGGAGCTAAACCTTCATTTTTAAAAGATTTACAGTTTCTGTTGATTGGTCCCGCTTGGATCTTAGGGAAACTGTACCGCAACCTAGGTATACCCTATTAAAATGCTGCCACAAACTTGGCTGAAGTCCGGGACTTATATTAGCTATCGAAAACACCAAATATTTACTCAAAGTTCGGGTACGGGTCCTGTGCTGTTGTTGCTTCACGGGTTTCCGACCTCTTCTTGGGATTGGTCTCTGATTTGGGATCAATTAGCCACTCATTATCGGCTGATTGCTTTTGATTTTTTAGGTTTTGGATATTCGGACAAACCCAAACAATTCCCCTACTCGATTCAGGAACAGGCCAACATAAGCGAACAGGTATTGGAGCATTACCAAGTCGATAAATATTCCATTCTGGCGCACGACTATGGAAATTCTGTCGCTCAAGAGCTCTTGGCTCGGTCCTTAGAGTCCTCTCAGATGTCTCTACAAGCCCTTTGTTTTTTAAATGGAGGCTTATTCCCCGAGACCCATAAACCCTTATTGGTTCAAAAGCTTTTGATGTCTCCCTTAGGAGTTTTGGTCGGTCGATTTTTGAATCAGCAGCAATTGGAACGGAATTTTCAACGCATATTTGGTCCCAATAGCCAGCCCAGCCCTACACAAATCCAACACTTTTGGGAACAAATTGAGTTTAATGATGGTGTTGCAGTCGCTCATTTACTGATTCAATATATGCGCGAACGAAAACACCATAGGAGTCGCTGGGTCGGAGCACTTCAACAAGCTTTGATTCCTATCCGACTGATCGATGGTTTAAAGGATCCCATCTCTGGAGCTCATTTAGTGGACCGCTATCGAGAGCTTGTACCGAATCCAGATGTTATTTCCCTCACACATATAGGCCATTATCCTCAATTGGAAGCTCCCGAGGAGGTAATTCGTCATGTTTTGGAATTCTTCTCTGGGAAGAAAGCATAAAAAAACCGCCCGTAGGCGGTTTTATACATTTCTAAATAGAATTATTGATTGCCAAGGATAATGGGCATTCCATTATCTCCACTACCAATAACAATAATTTTAGAGTTTGGAGATTCTGAAAGCTTTAGAGTCGCTTCGATTCCTTTTTCTTGAAGAATTTTATCGGTCAAGGATGCACTTAAGATTCGGTTGGCCGTAGCCTTCCCTTCTGCATCAATTCTTTGACGTTCAGCTTCTTGTTTTGCTTTTTCCAGTCGGAATTCATATTCCAAAGCTTCTTGCTCTTGACGCAACTTGCGTTCGATGGCCTCTTTGATAGCCAAAGGAAGCGTTACATCCCGAACCAAAACCGCATTCAGCTGAATGTGCTGTTCTTCTACATTTTTCTGGGTTTCCTCAAAAATTTCATTTTGAATAGCGTCGCGCTTGGTCGAATAGAGTTGTTCTGGAGTATAGCGCCCTACAACACTTCGGGCCACCGCACGAATTTGAGGAATCAATACTGTATTGACATAGTCTTCCCCTTTGGTTTTGTGTAAAAGTCCAAGTCGGCTATATTCCGGTTGATATAAGACTGAAACATCCAAAGAAATTTCTAGACCGTTGGAAGAGAGTACCTGCATATTCCCTTCAAAGAACTCTTGTTGTTTTACATTGTAAACAAAGACTTTATTCCAAGGAGCTATGATGTGAAATCCTTCTCCAAGGGGTGCTTCTTCTGTGACTACTCCGCCTCCGAACGTTCGGAAAAGGACACCAGCTTCTCCATATCCAATATTAATAGAAGATTTAGAGATAAAAATTAAGAGGACCAGCCCTAGTAGTAGCGCGGGAAGTCCAATTTTAGGTAAACGTTGCATAATATTTGAGTTTAAGTTAACATACCCCCATCCACATTGAGGACCTGACCTGTAATATAAGCAGATAAATCTGAAGCTAAAAACACACAGGATTGAGCCACATCTAGCGGGGATCCACCGCGTTTAAGAGGGATTCCATCGCGCCAGGACTGTACTACATCGGGATTGAGTTTATCGGTCATTTCAGTTTCGATAAAACCAGGTGCAATGACGTTACTGCGAATATTACGAGACCCTAATTCGAGCGCTACGGATTTTGAAAATCCAATGATTCCTGCTTTAGAAGCTGCATAATTGGCTTGCCCAGCATTTCCTTTCACTCCAACGACAGAACTCATATGAATCATACTGCCAGAACGTTGTTTTAAAAAGGTCCGCTGTACCGCTTTGGTCATATTAAAAACCGACTTTAGGTTGACCTGGATCACTTTGTCAAAATCTTCTTCCGACATACGCATCAAAAGATTGTCCTTGGTGATTCCTGCATTATTCACTAAAATATGAAGTCCGCCAAAATCAGTTATAATGTCTTTTACCAAGGCTTCGGCCTGGTCAAAAAAAGCGGCATTACTCTTATAGGCTTTGGCTTGCACACCGAGTTGTTGAAGCTCAGCTTCTAGGGCCAATGCAGGTGCTTCGGAGCTGTTATAGGTAAATGCAACAGCTGCTCCTTGCCGAGCAAATTCACGGGCAATTTCTTGCCCAATACCTCTACTTGCACCAGTAACTAGTGCAATTTTATCTTGTAATAGTCCCATGTCTTATGCGATTACTTCAGCTACTTTGGCTCCAATCTCGGCGGGAGAGTCGACTACATGGATTCCGCATTCGCGCATAATAGCCTTTTTGGCTTCTGCCGTGTCTTCTGCACCTCCTACAATGGCTCCTGCATGCCCCATAGTACGACCTTTAGGAGCTGTTTCACCAGCAATAAACCCGACTACAGGCTTGCGGTTACCATCGGCTTGGATCCAACGGGCAGCTTCGGCCTCTAATTGACCTCCAATTTCACCAATCATTACGATACAAGTGGTTTCTGGGTCATTCATCAACAATTGAACCGCTTCTTTGGTTGTGGTTCCAATAATGGGGTCTCCACCAATTCCGATAGCGGTTGTAATTCCTAGTCCTTGACGAACCACCTGATCGGAAGCTTCATAGGTAAGTGTTCCAGACTTGGAAACTATACCTACAGTTCCTTTTTTAAAGACAAAACCGGGCATGATCCCCACCTTTGCTTCTTCAGGTGTAATTACTCCAGGACAGTTGGGACCAATTAGACGGCAATCCAAGTTTTTGATATAATCAGCAGCTTTTGCCATATCAGCAACGGGAATTCCTTCTGTAATAGCGATGATCACTTTGATTCCTGCATCGGCAGCTTCCATGATGGCATCTGCAGCAAAGGCTGGCGGAACAAAAATGATAGTAGTGTCTGCAGCTGCCTGATCTACAGCTTCTTGCACACTGTTAAACACAGGTTTACCTAGGTGTTCTTGCCCACCTTTTCCGGGGGTTACACCTCCAACGATGTTGGTTCCATAGGCTATCATTTGTTCTGCATGAAAAGTTCCTTCACTACCTGTAAATCCTTGAACAATAATGTTGGAATCTTTATTGACTAGTACACTCATTTGTTTTTTTGGGTCTTAATGGTTTAAATTCTATTCTTTAATACGTTCGGAATATGTTCCTTTTTCGGTTTCAATTTTGATTTTATCTCCCTCATTGATAAATAAGGGGACATTAACAGAAGCACCTGTTTCTACAGTAGCAGGTTTTGTGGCATTGGTAGCGGTGTTTCCTTTTACCCCAGGTTCTGTATGGGTCACTTCTAATATGACAGATGCGGGTAATTCTGCAGAAAGAGGCATTCCATCCTCTGTGTTGATAGAAATGGTAACCATTTCACCTTCTTTCATGAGTCCTACTTGGTCGATCAAGGAAGATTGCAGACTGATCTGATTGTAATCTTCCGTATTCATAAAGTGCAATTGATCTCCCTCGGCATATAGATATTGATATTTTTGGGTTTCTACTCGAATCACATCAATTTTATGTCCAGCAGAAAAGGTGTTATCAATCACTTTTCCAGAAGTTACACTTTTGAGTTTGGTCCGTACAAAAGCAGGACCCTTACCAGGCTTTACATGGAGGAATTCGACAATTTTATAAATGTCGTTACTGTGTCGAATACAAAGTCCTTTTCTAATGTCAGAGGTGTTTGCCATAGTTTAAATTTAGTTTTGAAAATATCCTTTCATAATTCCCCGTTGAGAATCTCGGATAAATTGGAGTATTTCGTCTCGTTCAGGTGTAGCAATCATTTCAGCTTCAATGATTTGTAAGGCCTGAGTGTTGTTGTATTTCTTTTGATACAACAAACGATAGATGTTTTGAATTTCTTTGATTTTTTCGGAACTAAAGCCACGACGTCTGAGCCCGATGGAGTTAATCCCTACATAAGATAGTGGTTCACGAGCCGCTTTAACAAAGGGAGGTACGTCTTTACGCACCAAAGACCCTCCTGCAACAAAAGCATGATCGCCAATGGTTACAAATTGATGTACGGCTGTTAGACCGGCTAAAATCACATGGTTGCCAATAGTAATATGTCCTGCGAGGGTGCTGTTATTCGAGAAGATACAATAATCTCCAACGATACAGTCGTGAGCCACATGCGAATAAGCCATAATTAAACAATGACTTCCGATAGCTGTAGCTCCTCTGTCTTTGGTTCCCCGATTGATGGTGACACATTCCCGAATAGTGGTATGATCTCCAATTACGGCAAGTGTTTCTTCTCCATCAAACTTTAAATCTTGAGGAACGGCAGCAATAACGCTTCCGGGGAAAATTGAACAGTTCTTACCGATTCGGGCACCTTCCATGATGGTTACATTGGGGCCAATCCAAGTGCCCTCCCCTATCTCAACATTATTGCTGATGGTACAAAAGGGTTCAATGACCACATTTTTGGCAATTTTAGCACCGGGGTGTACAAAAGCTAGCGGTTGATTCATCCGTTGGTATCTTTTCTTTTTACGATTTGTGCCATAAATTCTCCTTCAGTAGACAATTGTCCGTTAGCAAAGGTATAGCCTCGCATTTGACAAATCCCTCTTCGGATAGGCATCATAAGTTCTAATCTAAAAATAAGGGTATCGCCCGGGTGTACGGGTCTTTTAAATTTAACATTATCAATTTTCATAAATAATGTCAAATAATTCTCAGGGTCTGGAACGGTATTGAGTAGTAAAACTCCTCCCGCTTGTGCCATGGCCTCAATTTGCAATACTCCAGGCATTACGGGTGCTCCTGGAAAATGCCCAGTAAAAAACGGTTCATTCATGGTTACATTTTTCAATGCAATCACATGATTTTCGGAAAGCTCATAAATCTTATCCACCAATAAAAATGGGGGACGATGGGGAAGCATTTCCTGAATTTTAACCACATCGAGCATGGGCGGTTGAGAGACATCAATTTTAGGGACCTTCTTGCGTCGTTCGGTTTTGATGTGCTGCGCAATTTTTTTGGCAAAAGTCGTATTGACTTTATGTCCGGGTTTAGTTGCGATCACTTTCCCGCGGATCGGGGTTCCGATCAGGGCCAGATCTCCAAGCACGTCTAAAAGCTTGTGGCGAGCAGCTTCGTTGGGATAATGTAAGGTGAGGTTGTCTAAGATCCCGTTGGGCTTAACCGTTATTTTATCCTTGTTAAAGGCTTTTTTAAGGCGATCCATGGTTTCTTCAGACAAAGGTTTATCGACATAAACAATGGCATTGTTTAGATCGCCTCCCTTGATCAGTCCATGCTCCAAAAGCATTTCTAACTCATGTAAAAAGCTAAAGGTTCGCGAAGCGGCGATTTCGGATTTAAAATCCTCGACCCGATCCAAGGTAGCGTTTTGAGTACCTAAAATCTTGGTGCCAAAGTCGACCATGGTCGTTACTTGATAGTGATCTGCTGGGATCAACATCATTTCACTTCCCGATTCTTCATCTTTATAGCTGATGACATCTTGGACGACAAATTCTTCTCGCATTTCGTCCTGCTCTATAAATCCAGCTTGTTCAAGAGCTTCAACGAAAAACTTAGAGGAGCCATCCATAATTGGAGGTTCGGGAGCATTGATTTCAATGATACAATTATCGACCCCCATACCCACCAAAGCGGCTAGTACATGCTCTGAAGTTTGAATTTTAATTCCGTCTCTTTCAAGATTGGTACCTCGTTCTGTATTCGTTACTAGAGAGGCATCTGCAGGAATTTCTACAACAGGAGATAAATCGGTTCGTCTGAAGATAAAACCCGTATTTTCGGGTGCCGGCTGAAAGGTTAAATGTACCTGAGCGCCTGTGTGTAAGCCTACTCCATCCAAGGATATAGGTTTTGCAATTGTTTTTTGGGGGGTTAATTTTTGGATCATTGGGAACGTTTCTTTTCTAAGGACTCTATTTTTTTAATGATATCTGGAAGCTTTTTGAAATAGATATAAGATCTACTGTAATCTTTATATGAGAAAGCTGGGGTACCCTGAATGGCCATATTTGAGGGAATATTACTTGAAACCCCGGATTGGCCTTGGATCTGGACGTGATCTCCTACTTCTATATGCCCTACAACACCTACCTGTCCTCCAATAACACAATATTTCCCAACCTTAGCAGAACCCGCAACACCCGATTGTGCTGCGATAACGGTATGATCTCCAATTTCTGCGTTGTGAGCGACTTGAATTTGGTTGTCTAATTTAACTCCATGCCCCACCTTAGTTTCTCCTAGAGTGGCGCGATCTATGGTACAATTGGCACCGATTTCAACATCATTACCAATCCAGACCGTTCCCAGTTGAGGGATTTTCTGATAGCTGCCATCTTTTTGAGGGGCAAAACCAAAACCATCAGAACCAATGACTGTGCCACTATGGATAATACACCGATCCCCGATTTCGGTTCCGTCTAAAATTTGAACACCCGGATAGATGATGGTATGTTTTCCGATTTGGACATTTTTTCCAATATAGACCTGGGGGTGTATGGTGCTTTGATCGCCGATAAAGCTTCCCGCTTGGATAATGGTCTGTGCTCCGATATAGCATTGTTTTCCGAGCTCCGCTTGCGGATCAATGGTCGCTGCTGGGGACACTTCAGGGCTGGGAAGTTGAGATACTTGATAAAAGTCTAGCAGTTTGGTAAATGCTGCATAGGCATCCTCAACACGGATCAGAACCGTTTGTAATTCTCCATCGGGTTCGAAGGAGTTATTGACGATAGTTATCGAAGCCTTAGTGCTGTAAATGTGGGGCGTGTATTTAGGATTGGCTAAAAAAGTTATGGAGCCCGATTGAGCTTCCTCGATTTTAGATAAGGTAGAAACTTCTGTTTCTGGATCACCAACGACAGTTCCGCCGAGTTGGTGTGCGATTTCTTTAGCCTTGAAAATCATTGCTGCAAAATTAATAAAATATGCTTAACTGAGTTCTTTCGGAAATGCCATATAGTGCAATTGTTGCTTGGCATGGGGTAATTGGTTCATTAAAGAGCTGGGATGCTGATCGAATCGGATAATCGTTTGATCTTTACTCAACAGTTGAATGGCATTCTTTACACCATATAGTTCATTGGATACATTTCCTTGAAAAAAGATATAATTTAAAGGTACTTCAGGGTATTGTTGCCTCAATTTTTCTTGGATGAATTCCGTATCGTTTTTTTGATAGGGATTGGTTTGTGTTTGAATGGCATATAGCTTGCGGTCAATGAGCCCTCCTGCTAAGCGTTGCAATACCCAATCGGGATGGGAATGCCATTTTTTTAGGCAATACATCACGTCTGTATCATCCAAAGCTAAATAGAGATCTAGGGCATCCCCACCACTAAAGTCCCGTAGATTGTCTGTTTTCAAAAAGGCTACTAGTATATCTGATCCCTCTAAGGTCTCCCCTTGCAGTAACAGTTCATGTGCTCTTTGCAAGGTTTTGGTCATCATAAGCTCAGCGACCAAACTGGTTTTATGCAGATATACCTGCCAATACATCAAGCGGCGAGCAATCAGAAACTTTTCTAAAGAAAGGATCCCTTTTTCTCCAAACACCAATTGATTATCCACCACATTAATAACGGCTAACAAACGCTCTGTATTGATATTTCCCTCCAACATCCCGGAATAGAAACTGTCGCGCCGCAGATAGTCCATGCGATCCATGTCTATGGGACCCGACACCAATTGATACAAGAATTTTTTGGGATGGCTGTTGGTAAACACATCTATTGCAAGCGATAGAGCTCCGTCAAACTCATCGTCTAAACGCTGCATGATTTGAAGCGATAATTGCTCATGACTGTGCTTTTGAACAATGGTGTTTTCCAATGCGTGGGAAAAAGGACCGTGACCAATATCGTGAAGCAAAATTGCTATTTGAACCGCTTCTTGTTCTTCTGGGCTTATATCCACTCCTTTTTGCAAAAGACTAGTCAGGGCTTTTTGCATCAGATGAAGTGCTCCGAGGGCGTGTTCGAAACGGCTGTGGCGAGCACCCGGAAAAACTAAAGCAGAACATCCCATTTGGCGAATCCGACGAAGTCGCTGAAAATAAGGATGCTGAATTAGGTCAAAAATTAAGGGGGACTGTACCGTAATAAATCCGTAAATAGGATCGTTAATAAGTGTATATTTGGCTTGCTTAGGAGTCAATATTCCGTAGTTTTTTCAAAGATACGAAAATGGAAACCTATCATGTATTATGGGTCGACGATGAAGTAGATCATCTTCAGTCACATATCCTTTTTTTAAAGCAAAAGGGGTATGAAATTACCCCCTGTACCAATGGACACGATGCCTTAGGAATTCTCGAGAATCAACGCTTCGATGCCGTCCTACTGGATGAAAACATGCCTGGGTTAAACGGTTTGGAAACCCTAGAGGAAATCAAAAAGAAGAACCGAGAGCTACCGGTGATTATGATCACTAAAAATGAGGAAGAACAAATTATGGAAGAGGCTATTGGTTCCAAAATTTCGGATTACCTGATTAAACCAGTGAATCCCAATCAGATCCTCTTAAGCCTTAAAAAGAATATTGCACCCCAACATATCATAGCCGAAAAAACGCAACGAAGATATCAGCAAGAATTTGGGGTATTGAGTCAAGAGCTCAATCATTTAAGCACAGTAGACGATTGGCAAAACTACTTTCAAAAGTTACTGTTTTGGGAATTGGAATTGGAACAGACAGACGACAGTGCTCTACACGAAATTTTACAGCATCAAAAACGAGAAGCCAATCAGCTTTTTGCACGTTTTGTAGAAAACAATTATACCGATTGGATCCAGGGAAAAGATGCTCCACTTCTTTCGCATCAATTATTTGAAAAAGCTGTTGTCCCCTGCCTGCAAAAGGATCGCCCGACCCTTTTGGTAGTTATAGACAATTTGAGATACGATCAATGGAAACGTATCGAGCCGCTGATTGGTCAGTATTTCGTTAAAGCTGCAGAACAAGCCTATTTTAGTCTCTTGCCTACTGCCACTCAATATGCGCGGAATGCACTTTTTGCTGGGTTATTACCCAAAGAAATTCAAAAGCAGTTCCCCCAGTATTGGAAATTTGATTTTGAAGATGGCGGAAAAAATCTTTTCGAAGAAGATTTATTGGCCGCCCAATGGAGTCGTTTAGGACTCGAAGGGAGTTTTAGTTACCACAAAATTTTACAACCCAAACAAAGTCAGCAATTACTCAAGTCGCTCAATAATCATACACACGAAAAATTGACGGTAATCGTATATAATTTTGTCGATATGCTGTCTCATGCCAAGACAGAAATGGAGTTGATTAAGGAATTGGCTCCAGACGAAAAAGCATATCGATCCTTAACCCAAACTTGGTTTGAAAATTCTCCTCTTTTCGAGATTATTCAGAAAGCTAAATCCTTAGGATTTCAGTTGTTAATCACCACAGACCACGGCACCATAGATGTAGAAAACCCAAGTGATGTGATTGGAGACAAAAACACCAGCTTAAACCTGCGCTATAAAGCTGGAAAAAGCCTCACCTATCAAGAAAAACAAGTGATTAGTTGCTCGGAGCCTGCTGCGTTTGGACTCCCTGCAGCACATCTCAACAGTACCTATATATTTGCCAAGGAGCGTTTTTATTTTATTTACCCCAACAATCATGCACATTATGCTCAGTTTTTTCACAAAAGCTTTCAGCATGGAGGGGTTTCAATGGAAGAAATGATTATTCCATTTGTTCAATTTAACTCTTAGTCATTCATGGAAATCGAATTTTGCTTGGATCAAATCGATGATGTTGCTCGTCAAATTTTACCTCAATTGAAAAATTCAATCATCCGCTTAGAGGGTGTTATGGGCGCTGGAAAAACCACTTTAATCAAAGCATTGGCCAACAAAATTGGTTTGGTTGATGCGGTAAGTAGTCCAACGTTCTCCGTAGTAAACACCTATCTCACCCATAGCGATGAAACGATTTATCATTTCGACTTTTACCGTATCGAATCGCCGGAAGAAGCCTTGGATTTTGGTGTTGAAGAGTATTTCGATAGTGGTTTTTTGTGTTTTTTAGAATGGAGTGAACGAATTGGTCCATTACTTCCGCAGCAATACAGTACATTAGAGCTTGAAGTTTTGAATGAAAACACGCGAAAACTTAGACTCATACACAACTAAACAAGATTATATTCCGAATGAAACTTTTACATAGAGTTGGTTATTATTTATTGGGGCTGTCCATTGGGATCGTATTTGTGGCTTTCTTTTTTTCTGGAAAAAAAACAAGTTGTAATTATGGTCCACAGGCCAGAGCTCTAGCGGACTTCAGTAAAAAAACATTGGTGGAAGACTCCACTAAGCGCATTCTTGGGAAACCAATAGACTCCTCTGTTTTTGAGGAAATTCTGAATCAAGCGCATATAGACTTTGGTCGAAGTGAAACCCAATTAGATTCTTGTAAGCGCTATCTTGTTCGTTCCCTTTACAAGGAAAAGTCTTATGAATTAAAAGTCGAAAATTGCGCTCAAAAAATTCGGGTATTAAGCGTCAACCCAGTGCCCTAGCCTTGCGTCGCTGAATTTCTTTTTCGATCAGTTCCAACTCTTTAGTCGTCTGTCCGCTTACAGACGTATTTTCGTCCGCTCTGCGCAACAGATAAGGAATAACCTCTTTAACCGGACCAAAGGGAACATATTTAGCAACCGAAAAGCCTGCTTGAGCTAAATTAAAGGAGATATGGTCGCTCATTCCATAGAGTTGTCCAAACCACAGGTGTGGATGGTTGGAGGGGATCTTTTTTTGCTGAAGAATAGCTATAAGAACATAGGCACTGGCCTCATTATGACTCCCATAGAACAAAGCTACCGTATCTAAATGATCGATAATCAACCGAATGGCAGCATCGAAGTTATTATCTGTATGCTGTTTTGTAGCACACATAGGGGAAGGATAGTTCATCTTTTGAGCACGAGCGTTTTCCTTTTCAATATAGGCTCCTCGAACCAACTTTACCCCTATTTTAAAGGATTGCCCTTGAGCCCTTTGGATCAGTTTCTCCAAATAAGCCAAACGATCGTGACGATACATTTGAACGGTATGATAGATCCAGACTTCTTCCCGATTGTATTGCTGCATCATTTGTTCGGTTAGATCATCCATAGCCGTTTGTAACCAGCTCTCTTCTGCATCGATGAATAATTTGACTTGGTAGCGAACAGCAGCAGCACAAGTGGTGTGATAGCGCTTAACGATACGCTCCCATGCTTGAGTTTCCTCAGGAGTTAAGTTTTCGCCCTGGGAAACTTTTTCAAATATTTTTGAATCCCCATAGGCCGTGGGTTTAAAAACCGTAAAAGGAATATTCGGATCTTTCGAAGCATACGCCAAGGTTTCAAGCGTCTTTTGAAGACTAAAGTCGTAAAATGATTCTTTGGAAGCCCCTTCAACTGAATAGTGTAAAATAGAAGAAACCCCCTGTTTTGCTAAGGTATCGACCACTTTTTGACTGACATCTACCGTTTCACCTCCACAAAAATGCTCATAGACAGACCAGCGGTAAAGCCCCGAGACAGGAAGCCTCAATTTTAAAAAAATTAGGGTTATCCATTTTCCAAAACGAACCAATGATTGCTGTGCCACCAAACGAAACAATAGTTGAGCCCGGCGAAGTTCCAAATTGGTTTTGGATTGAAATGCTATTCTCGTATCATCAAACAACATGGCATTTTTATATCAAATATAAAGCAAAGAACTATTTTTGCCACATGAATGAAAACAATCCCTTATCCACGATTATTTACGGAGCTGAAGGATATTCCCAGTTATCGGAATGGATCATTGCTCAAAATTTTTCTAAAATTTTCTTGCTCGTTGATTCCAACACTCATGAAAACTGTGCCGCTCAATTTCAATCCCAACTGAATGGCGTCCATATCTCTGAAATCATCGAAATGCCTGCAGGAGAAGAACACAAACATCTGCAGACCTGTTCTGGGATATGGGAAACCCTAAGTGATTTTGGCGGAGACCGCAAAAGTTTGCTTTTAAACTTAGGGGGTGGCGTGGTCACCGACCTTGGGGGCTTTGTAGCCGCGACCTTTAAGAGAGGGATCAGCTTTGTCAATATACCTACGAGCTTATTGGCCATGGTGGATGCCTCCGTTGGAGGAAAAACAGGGATTGATTTTCAAGGACTTAAAAATCAAATTGGAGTCATCACTCCACCCCAATGGGTGTTGATTGATCCGAACTACTTGAGTACACTCCCAGCAAATGAGTTGCGTTCTGGATATGCCGAAATGCTAAAGCACGGCTTGATTGCTGATGCCGACTACTGGAAAAAACTATCGGATTATGCACGTATCAATACAGACGATCTGACTCCGCTCATCCAACATTCGGTCGGAATTAAAGCAGCTGTAGTACAGGAAGACCCCTTTGAGGATGGTTTGCGAAAAATCCTCAACTATGGGCATACACTAGGACATGCGATAGAATCTTATTTTTTAGAGACTCCTACAGAAACAAAACTTTTACACGGTGAGGCTATTGCCATCGGGATGATTATGGAAGCCTTTTTGTCTGTGGCCTTATGTGGGCTCTCAAAAGATGCCTTAGAGGAAATTCGGGCAACTTTTAATGCGATATATCCCAAAGTAGAAATTTCGGCTGAAGCTCAAACGCAAATGTTGGAGTTGCTGAAGTACGACAAGAAAAATAGTCACGGGATTGTAAAGTTTGCTCTTTTAGAAGCCCTAGGAAAACCCAAGATAGATGTTGAGGTTCCCCTAGAACTTCTAGAACAAGCCTTTGAAGACTACCGGAATTAGGCAGAATTTCGACTGGCGTTTATATTTCCAAAAAGCGCTCTGGTAATCATCTTTTCATAAACTCCTAAAGAAGCCCCAGATTTTTCTTTTTTAAGCTGCTGCACTTGCATCAGCGCATACTGTTGTATGGTTAAAAGCGGTTGAACAATACGATCCCGCACTTCTATAGATGCTTTCCCTGCCTCTTCGTGTTCCATCAATTCTTCAAAATTAGAGACCTCTAAAAGCATGGATTTTGTCAATTGATACTCTTCGAAAATCAAATTCCAAAAGGGACCAAACTCTTGATCTTTAGACATATATGAAGTCAACTTAAAGAAAGACTTCGTTAAGCTCATCATACTGTTATACACCAAAGTTCGGAAGAACAGGCTGTTTTCGAATAACTGCTGTACATCTGCCATACGACCTGCTTTTTTGAAAGCGGCAATAGCAGTTCCTACCCCGAAAAATCCAGGAACGTTTTGTTTTAACAGACTCCAACTCCCAACAAAAGGAATGGCACGCAAATCGGAAAATACCAGTTCAGAAGATTTCCCTCGTTTGCTGGGGCGACTCCCGATGTTGGTTTTTGCATAATACGGTAAAGTGGACATCCGCTCCAAGTATGGAATAAATGAAGGATGTGCTTTAAAATCTTGATAGGCCTGATAGCTCAAGTCTGCAAGTTCTTGCATCACTTGGCGGTCGGTTTCACTGAATTGATGCGCCTCGGGTTGTAAAACGCGATTGATAACTCCCGCGCTTAACAATTGTTCTAGGTTGAATTGTGAGGATTCTAAGGTTCCAAAGTTTGAACTAATGGTTTGCCCTTGAATCGTCAGCTGGATGTCTTCTGCTTGGATTTTGGGCCCTAAGGAAGCATAAAATTGATGCGTGTTTCCTCCCCCACGTGCTGGCGGTCCACCTCTCCCATCAAAAAAGGCTAATTGAATTCCAAATTCTTGAGCAACTTCTGAAAGCTGTTCTTTTGCTTGATAGATGCTCCAATTGGCCATAAAATAGCCCCCATCCTTTGTACCATCAGAAAAACCAAGCATAATGGTTTGCTTATGTCCCCGACTCTTGAGATGGGCACTGTAATAAGGATTCGAATACAGAGCACGCATGATTCCCGGTGCTTCCTGAAGATCCGTAATGGTTTCAAAAAGTGGAATAAAATCTACCTGAGGCTGATTCCAACCCGACAATCGATGTAAGGCCACCAACTGAAGTAAATTTTCTAGAGATTGACAATTACTGATGATATATCGGTTACAGCCGCGCTCTCCATTGCGTTTTTGAATGGTTTGCATGGCACGAATAGAACCTAAGGTCTGTTGTGTAATAGGAGTTTCGAAAATTTCTGGGGGAACATCACCCTCCAATGCCAATAAAACTTGATAGCGCTCCTCTAATGATAGGTCTTGATAATTGTCCGGTACATTTTTGGCGTATTTCGGAAGATCGGGATGTGCCATGATCTCTAAAAACAAGTCGTTGTGCACACGCGAATCTTGGCGGATATCTAAACTAGCGAAATGAAAGCCAAATAATTTAACCTTATTGATCAGGTCTTTAACTTCATTGGCATACAATCCGCCCGAAGCTATAACACTCTGATGGATCTTCTCCAATTCCTGTTCAAAAAATGAAAGGGTAAAATCTGGATGTTCTTCTGGATGGAAGAGTACTCCGAATACTTTTGAAGTTAGCGTTTCTAATTTTTGATCGATGCCGTCAAAGGTCAATTTCCTTTTGAGTTTACGGAGATCTCTATAGTAGTTACGCACCACTGAAAACCGCAGTCTTTCAGCTGTTTTAAGGGTGATTTCGGGTGTTACAAAAGGATTTCCGTCCCGGTCTCCTCCAGGCCAAAATCCAAAATCAAAAATGGGGTTTTCAAAACTATCCTTGGGAAGTATGTTTTGATCCACATAATTAACGATGGAACTAGCACTGTGGTAGAATACGTTTTCCAGATACCAAATCAGACTAACTGCTTCATCAAATGGTGTTGGCTTTTTCTTTTGATAAAAAGGCGTTTTTCCAAGTTGAGAAAGTAATGTTTTGATTTGGTCTAATTCGTCCTTTTGCAGCGCATCGGACAGGTCGTTAATGATACCTAATACGCTATCCGGATAAAATTGGGTAGGATGCGCCGTAAGTACAATTCGCACCCTGAATTGATTGAGATAATTGATCAACTCCTTTTTTCGTCCTTCATCGAAAGAAGCTTCCTTTAAATGCCGAATCGTTCCTCTTCCGTGCATGTTGTTTACATGTGAATAGGCTGCATCTTCTATTGCATCAAATAAAACCACCTGTCTTTCAATGTATTGAATAAAACGGAATAGAGTATTGACTTGCTCTTCCGAATTTAAATCGGGTAAGTGTTGTGCGAAAAAAGACTCTACGATCGCTTTTGGATCATTATCGGTTTCGAATTGCTTGCGGCAGTAGTCCGAAAAAAGAGAAACAAAAACACCCGTATCGTGGATGTTCTCAAAAGGCAGTGATAAGAAAAGGTTGTTGTATAGTTGAAATTTGGAAAGTACTTGCTCATTAAAGCGATCAAGCTTGGGTTTTCTAGCCATAGAGAATATAAAACTTTATAAGTCGTTAAAAATACTGTGCATTAGACGCTTTTTGTCATTGATGCTTTCCTCGAGGGAAATCATGGTTTCTGTTCTTGAAACCCCATCGATCTCGTCAATGCTGAAAATAATTTCTTTTGCGTGTTGGGTGTCCCGAGCACGTACTTTGCAGAAAATATTAAATTTTCCTGTGGTAATGTGCGCTACGGTTACTGAGGGGATGTCGTTGAGGGCTTGAATCACTTCTGCTGTTCGCTTGGTTTGATTTAAGAAGATCCCTACGTAGGCAATAAAGGCATATCCCAATTTAACGTAATCTAAGGTAAGTGAGGAGCCTTTAATGATACCCGCTTCTTCCATTTTTTTCACACGAACATGAACGGTTCCAGCCGAAATCAGTAAGCGTTTAGAAATTTCTGTAAAGGGGATACGCGTATTATCAATTAAAATGTCGAGGATTTGATGATCGACTTCATCAAGCTTTAATTTGGACATAACTGAATATTTTCAACAAAATTAAGTTTAAATTAAAAAAAATGAATTAAAACGGGTGTTTAATTAAAGATATTCCATCAACAAATTGTTATAATTCCAACTTTCGAGTTGATTTTCTGGAATTATTAAGTC
>WTJH01000040.1 GCA_011524915.1 Flavobacteriales bacterium
GTCCAATTCCAACAGCTTATTCACTATATTTATAAGTAATAGACTTGCCCTGCCCTAAATCCTAAAGCTGTGTTAATTTCCAAGCAGTTGTTCGGGATATGCATTAACTTTAAGTTGCCAAATCTTAAGTTTATTCAAATCACCCCCCTAAATCCTAAATTTATGAAAAGAACCTACGCCCCTCCCTTCACTGCTTATGTAGTAACATTCCTATTCCTACAACTGATTTTTTCCTGTTCTTCAGACAAACCTTCAACACCGGCACGAGCAGATGGAATTAAAAGTTTAAGCAGCTACGAAATTATCGAAATCCCCACCTCTACCGTTACCATCAATTCGGAAAAATCTCCCATTCAAGATTTTCGCTTGACACAAAATCCCTACGGCGTTCAAATAGAATTTGGAGACCGTCACAACTGGATTGTTTATTTGAATGAAGAAGGTCGTCCTTTGGGAAGAATTAGCGGACAGTTCAACGATAAGGAGTTTGATATTGATGCGGTTGATGTAGATACCGAAAGAGAAAAAAACACCCAACTCCCCTACATCTATCATATCGACTTTAGTATTGATGATAATACAGTAGAAATCGACTTATCTCCCATTCAAGGAAGCTTAGGGGACTTAAGTGTCGAAGTAGACGAAAATGAAGCCACCTTAAATGGGGTATTGGGATATCAATCTTGGAATGAAATCTTAGAGCTCAATCAGAATTTCCCACAGGTCAACACTTTGGTTCTTAAAGAAATGCCCGGCTCCTCAGCAGATGAAATTAATCTGGAAATTGGATATTTGGTTCGGGAGGCAGGCTATACCACCAAAGCCTTACCCAGTTCTAATATCGCCTCAGGCGGAGTGGATCTTTTTATCGCAGGAAAAAAGAGAATAATCCCTGACGATTGGGATAGCGATCTTGAAAACGGATTTTTTGTCCATTCCTGGTGTTGCACGGCTTCAGGAGAAGAACCCGCAGACCTTCCCAGAGATGCACTCGTCCATCAGAAATATATCGACTACAGTAATGCTATGCTGGGAGACAGAATTGGTGAATACTTTTACTTTTACACCTTAAATGCTGCGGGCACCGAAGACCCCCTCCATCGAATGACAGATGAAGAAATCGTCCAATATAAAATCGCAACCGAATAACTCTAGTGGGTAGTATTGCAAAAGACCCCTTTGGTTGACTAATTCCTAGAAAATAAGCTCTTTGTATTTCGCCAATCAGATCTTAATTCGATTATATTTGAATGCAATCTGATACGTATTCATGGAAACTTACATCTTAGCCATCGATGCCGGAACCACCAGTTCCAGAGCCATTCTTTTTGATCATTCGGGACAGGCGATAGCCACCTCACAACACGAGTTTCAACAATATTTTCCGCAACCCGGATGGGTGGAGCACGATGCGGAAGAAATTTGGACCACACAACTGAAAGCGATTCGAGAAGTTATTGCTACCGCCAATATCAGCCCTGAACAAATTCATGCCCTAGGGATCACCAATCAACGCGAAACCACTGTCATTTGGGATCGCAAAACGGGAAAGCCCATTCACAAGGCTATTGTTTGGCAAGATCGGCGGACAGCAGACTATTGTTCGGAATTGGAACAACAGGGGCATACCCCAGTCATTCAAGAAAAAACGGGACTTTTATTAGATGCCTATTTTTCGGGGACTAAGATCCGATGGATCCTCCAACAGAATCCCGAATGGGAACAAGCTGCCCGCGCAGGAGACCTAGCATTTGGGACCATAGACAGCTGGCTCATTTGGAATCTTACTGCCGGAAAACAACACCTGACAGATGTCAGTAATGCCAGTCGAACCATGCTCTTCAATATTCATGATTTAAGTTGGGACGATGCTCTTTTGGAACTGCTCGAAATCCCCGCTCCCCTCCTTCCGGAAGTGGTGAGTAATTCTGAAGTTATTGGCGGCACTGCAGCAGAGCTCTTGGGCGTTTCAATTCCCATTGCAGGGATAGCAGGCGATCAGCAAGCAGCCCTTTTCGGGCAGATGTGTGTAGCTCCCGGAGCTGTAAAAAACACCTATGGCACTGGCTGTTTTTGTATGATGAATACAGGAGAAACTCCAGTACAGTCCCAGAATAGATTACTGACCACTATTGCTTGGCAACTAGACGATAAAGTTCATTATGCCTTAGAAGGGAGTATATTTATTGCTGGAGCTCTCATTCAATGGCTTAGAGATCAACTTCAAATGATTGAAGCATCGGCAGATGTGGAAGCCTTAGCTCAAACCGTTGAATCGAGTGATGGCGTTACCTTTCTATCGGGACTTTCGGGACTGGGCGCTCCCCATTGGGCACCTCATGCCCAAGGATCCATTTTTGGAATCAGTCGTGGAACTCAAAAAGGACATATTGCGCGGGCGGCTTTAGAAGCGATCGCCATCCGGTCTTTAGAAATCATCAAGGCCATGCAAAAAGATGCTCAAACCCAGTTCAAAGACCTTAAAGTGGATGGTGGCGCCACAGCCAATGGATTATTGATGCAAATACAGGCAGACCTCTTAGGGGTTCCCGTTATTCGACCAACAACAACAGAAACAACTGCTCTAGGGGCTGCGTTTTTTGCAGGCTTAGCCACCGGCTATTGGAATTCGGTCGAAGAACTTGAAGAACTCTGGGAAGCCGAACACACATTTGGGCCTCAAGAAAACCAAGACTTACAGCAAGCACTTCGTCTTTGGGAAAAACGTTTACAGGCATTATTACAAATAGAGGTATAGATGAATCGGAAAAAAAATCTTAAAAAAGTTCGACAGCGGACCAAGCCATGGGACATTCTCATCATTGGAGGTGGAGCCTCCGGTCTAGGAGCCGCTTTAGATGCCGCCAGTAGAGGATACAAAACCCTCCTATTGGAAAAACACGATTTTGCTAAAGGGACTTCTTCTCGAAGTACCAAATTGGTCCACGGAGGGGTGCGATACCTCCAAAATGGAGATATTTCCCTAGTTATTGAAGCCCTTCGCGAACGTGGTATCATGCGGAAAAACGCTCCCCATTTGGTTCGGGATCTCAGTTTTGTTATCCCCTCCTATGACTGGTGGAACAGTCCCTTTTATGGATTGGGACTCAAGGTCTATGATATGATGGCCGGGAAACTGGGGTTAGGCCCTTCTACCCTATTGGGGCGTGAAGAAACCTTGGATCTGATCCCAAATGTTAAAGAAGATGGTCTTCGCGGGGGAGTCATTTATCACGATGGCCAGTTCGACGATTCTCGGATGGCAATTTCCTTGGGGCTTACAGCGGAAGTTCATGGAGCTACGCTACTCAACTATATGGAAGTGAGCGCCCTTAAAAAAGAAAATGAAATGATCGTCGGTGTGGAAGCTGTGGATCAAATAAGTGGAAATACATACGATATCCCTGCTAAGGTGGTTATCAATGCTACGGGTGTATTTTCGGACAGTATCATACAAAAAGACCAACCCGAGGCCAAGCCGATGATTCGGCCCAGTCAGGGGGTACATCTTGTTTTAGACCAATCCTTTTTACCGGGCGAACACGCCATTATGGTGCCTCAAACCACAGACGGCCGCGTTTTGTTTGCTGTCCCTTGGCACGACTATGTCGTTGTAGGAACGACAGATACGCCTATAGATGAAACCTTGGAAGAGCCCATAGCCTTAGAAGAAGAAATCGATTTTATTTTATCCAATGCTGCCGCCTATATGACACGAAAGCCCAATCGGTCTGATGTCAAGAGTGTATTTGCTGGATTGCGCCCCCTAGCGGCCTCGCAAGACGGCTCAGAATCTACCAAAGAAGTCTCGCGGCATCATAAGATCACCGTAAGTACGAGTGGTCTTCTAAGTATTTTGGGGGGTAAATGGACCACCTATCGAAAGATTGCTGAAGACGCCATCAATACAGCCATTGTAGTGGGCGGATTTCCAGAACGCAAATGCAATACAGAACTGCTTCCGATTCATGGTTTTGATTACAATTCTGACTGGGAAAATCCGATGCATGTCTATGGTACCGATGCCGATAAAATTCGAGATTTAAACCCAAGCTCAGGAGAAAGCTCTCTTTCAACGGCTTTCCATATTACTCCAAACATGATCCAATGGGCGGTAACTGAAGAAATGGCCCTGACCTTGGAAGATGTATTAGCCCGCCGAACGCGCTGCCTGTTCTTAGATGCACAGGAAACTTTGGAGATCGCACCTAAGGTAGCGGCATTGATGCAGGAGTTTTTACAAAAAGATGAGGAGTGGAAAACTCAAGAATTAGAACGATTTAGCCAAGTGGCTCAAAATTATATCCTATGATCGAAAATGTATTTTTTGCCGAATTTCTCGGCACCTTTGTATTAATTCTTTTAGGGGCGGGCGTAGTTGCCAATGTCAGTCTAAAAGACACTATTGGCTCTGGACAAACCTCTTGGATCTTGATTACAACCGCTTGGGGACTGGCCGTATTTACGGCAGTTTTTATCACAGGTCAATTCAGTGGTGCCCACCTCAATCCTGCGGTCACCCTTTGTCTGGCCTTAACCGGAAAATTTTCTTGGACCTTAGTTCCGACCTATTTCTTAGCCCAACTCTTAGGAGCTATGGCCGGGAGTATCTGTAATTATATCTTTTATATCGACCATTATCGAGCCACAGAAGACTTGGCTACCGTACGCAGTACTTTTTGTACTGGCCCTGCCATTCGAAATTTCAAAAACAATCTGTTTAGCGAAGCCTTAGGTACTTTTATGCTCACCTTTGGGGTACTGTTTATCGTACAACCCAATATTGATATCGTCGGGATCGAAATTACATTTGGACTAGGTGCACTTGAAGCGCTCCCTGTAGGGCTCTTGGTCTGGGTGATTGGAATGAGCCTCGGAGGAACGACCGGATATGCCATTAATCCCGCTCGAGATTTAGGACCCCGCTTGGTGTTTTTCTTTTTAAATCCAAAAAAGCACGATGCAGACTGGTCCTACAGTTGGATTCCAATTCTAGGTCCATTTATCGGTGCTGCAGCCGCAGCACAGCTATATCAGGCTATTATTTAGCGACGTTAACCGCTCGAGTTTCTCGGATTACGGTCACCTTTACTTGCCCTGGATAGGTCATTTCCGTTTGGATCTTTTGAGATATCTCAAATGAAAGCTGGGAAGCGTAATCGTCCGAAACCTTTTCGCTTTCGACTACCACACGCAGTTCGCGACCGGCTTGGATCGCAAATGCTTTACTAACCCCATTGAAATCGTAAGCTATATTTTCCAAGTCCTTCAGGCGTTGAACATAACTGTCCAAAACCTGTCTTCTGGCCCCGGGACGAGCACCCGAAATGGAATCGCACACCTGAACAATAGGTGATAGCAAATACTTCATTTCTATCTCGTCGTGGTGTGCCCCTATGGCATTACAAACTTCTTTCTTTTCGCCATATTTTTCTGCCCATTGCATTCCCAAGATGGCGTGAGGAATTTCAGTTTCCTCTTCTGGAACTTTCCCGATATCGTGAAGTAATCCGGCACGTTTCGCCAATTTTGGGTTCAATCCCAGTTCCGAAGCCATTACGCCACAGAGTTTGGCAACTTCACGGGAGTGTTGCAAAAGGTTTTGACCATAGGAAGAACGATATTTCATCCGCCCAACAATTTTGACCAATTCGGGATGAAGTCCATGAATTCCTAAATCGATTACGGTTCGTTTTCCGACTTCAACAATTTCGTTTTCGATTTGTTTTCGTGTTTTATTCACCACTTCTTCGATTCGGGCGGGATGGATCCGTCCGTCGGTTACCAAGCGGTGCATGGAAAGCCGAGCAATCTCGCGGCGTACGGGATCAAAACAAGAAAGTATAATCGCTTCCGGAGTATCATCTACAATGATCTCGACCCCAGTCTCCGCTTCTAAAGCTCGAATATTTCGACCTTCACGCCCAATGATACGTCCTTTGACATCATCGGAATCTAAATTAAATACGGAAACACAATTTTCTACAGCCTCTTCCGTACCAATACGCTGAATGGTATTGATCAAGATTTTTTTGGCTTCCTGCTGAACCGATAGTTTAGCTTCTTCCAAGTGCTGCTGAGCAAAAGCCATCGCCTTGGATTTTGCCTTTTCCTGTAGGGATTCAATAAGGTTGGCCTCGGCTTCTGCTGCAGAGAGGTTGGCAACATTTTCGAGCTTAGAGATCAGTTCTTGCTGCGTTTTTTGGAGATCGGATTCTTTGGTCTCCAGCTTTCCAATCTGTTGTTCTAAACGCTCCCTTTTTTGATCCAATCTCTTATTGAGATCGCTATTTTTTTTGAGCTCGTGACTGAGCTTAGACTCCTTGTCACGTAAGCGTTTTTCGGTTTCATTAACCTTTTTTTCTTTGTTAAAGATTACTTTTTCGTGTTCTGCCTTTAACTCAATAAATCGCTCTTTGGCCTGAAGTAATTTTTCTTTTTTAAGGTCATTTCCTTCTTTATGAGCTTTTTTAACAATAGATCTGGCCTTGTTTTCGGCCGAACGCAATCGTTTTTTGGTGCGTCCTTGTAAGAGGAAAAAATTTAATCCGTACCCTAATCCGATTCCGACAACTGCGGCTCCGACGATGATAAGGTTTGTATCCATAATTTTTTAAATCAAAAAAGCCTGTAAAAGCATGAGTTTTGAATAAACTCCTAAATGACAAGTTTGGGGCTACCTAAAGGATCAAGGATCTGACCGAAATGTCAGCTTGCTTTTACCTTTATGACTCACCCCTTCTAATGAATAGCTCGTTGAGTTTACCAAAAAAGTTGCTAATACAGGCAGGTTGTATTAATATTTCAAAAAACTAGAAAGTAGACATATGTGCGTCGATCAACTGAATCAATTCATTGATTTTAGTGGTATCCGCATCTGAACCCGAGACCTCGGGGCGCTGCTCTACTTGAGCTGCGAATTGGAGTGCACACATGGCCAAAACATCTTGTTTATCTCGAACAGCATAATTCTGCTCCAGTTGCTTAATCATGCCTTCAATTTTTTTGGCGGACTGCCGAAGCGGAGCTTCTTGCGAGGCAGCTACCGTTAAGGGATATACCCGATCGGCAATGGTTAGCTTTATTTTTAAAGTTTCACTCATGTGACTTGATCCAGACTTGAAAGGTGCTGAATGCAGCTTTCAACTTCCTGAATTAATGAATTAATCTTGGTCTTTGCGACTTGTTTACTTTCTGTACTGCCAAGTAGGGAGTTTGCCACCTTGAGCGTTTTATTTTCTTGTCGGAGTGAAGTGTTTTTTTGCTCCAAACCTTCAATTTTAGATTCCAACGACTCGTATTGACTTTGTATACGCTGCAATTCTGCGTGCTTTTCTTTTAATCGGTTTAAAAGTGCAACCACTTTTTCTTCCAATTGTAGAACCGAAGTGTCGAAATCACTCATAATAGACAAACAGCTACTTCTTACAAATCTAAACAATCCCAACCGGATTCACTAATCTGGTTTAGGAATTAACTTTTAAACAACAGCTTTTTAAAAAGTTCTAGCATGAAAAAGGGAATTTAAATGAGTGAGCTTTTTAACTTAGAGGCTTCATCAAAATCGAAGCTTTTGACAACATCCCGATCTATAGTTCTGATCAGCTTAATGGTTCAATTCCTAAGCGCCCAGAGTCCCTTTCCCGAATGGGTGCCTCCACTGGATATTCCCCTAGCCACTTCGGGTACTTTTGGAGAAATTCGCGGGAGTCATTTTCATGCCGGTATCGATCTAAAAACCAAAGGTCGAGAAGGTTTACCCGTTCGGTCCGTTTCTAAAGGAACTATTGTTCGGGTGCGAGTGAGTTTGTCGGGCTATGGCAAATCGGTCTATGTTCAACATCCCAATGGGACAACAACCGTATATGCCCATCTAAAAAAATTGGCTCCTCCCTTTGAAAAATTACTTAAAGACATTCAATATCAACGGCAGAGCTATACCGTACAATTCTACCCCAAAGGAGACGATTGGCAAGTGGATACGGGAGCCCTACTCGGGTATTCGGGAAATACGGGAGGATCCTTAGGCCCTCATTTACATTTTGAAGTTCGAGACAGCAAAACTCAGGAACCCTTAAACCCCTTCGATTACGGAATTGAGACTCCCGACAATCAACGGCCTATTGTCCAAGAACTCCGGATTCAGAATACGCAAGCCACCCACCTTCTCCCCCAGCAAATTCCACTTCAAAAAACAAACGATAGTCTTTGGACGGCTCCCAAACAATATTTTAATGGCCCCTCAGGTTTTCTCATTCGGATGTTCGACCGTCAGGATATGAGTTACAACAAAAATGGTATTTACAGCCTAGAAATGCGTATCAATGGCAGTCTTATGTGTGCCATGGAAATGGACCGAATGGACTTTGAAGATTCAAAAAAAATCAAAGAACTCATCGACTACCGAAACTATCGCAATCAAAAACAAACTTTTTTAAAGCTATACGATCCTCAGACGGTCGAGGCTACTTTTATCGACTATTACAATGCCGCTACTTTTTCATTTGAGGAGGGCAAATCCTATAAAATCGAATTCAAAATCAGCGACTGGGCCAAGAATACGACCTATATTTCCTTTTTTGCCGATGGCGGAGCTCCCCAGAAAGTTTCCGAACAAAAACCAAATCACCTCCCAGACCTCGACTACAGATATGCCTCTGAGCAAAGCAGTATTTACATTCCCAAAAAAGCATTTTTCACCCCTATATACACCCAATTTAGAGCCACAAAGGACAGCTTATTCGTGGCCCAAGACAGCATTCCCCTGCGCAAAGCACTCACTTTAGATTTTAGGTTCCCCTCTAGCGCAACAAATTCCAAAACCTACTGTTTGGCACGAGTCAATACAAAAGGGAAGCTCAGTTTTATTGGCTCCAGCATTCAAGAAAATCGATTGGTTGCTAAAGTCAGTCAACTGGGAACTTATGTCCGTACCCAAGACAGTATTGCCCCAGAAATAAAACCCCTAAATTTCAAGCCTCAACAATGGGTGAGTCGCTATCAATACTTAACTTTGACGGTGTCCGATGATTTTTCTGGGATTCATAGTTTTGAAGGACGAATCAATGGGGAATGGGTCTTGTTCGAATATGAACCCAAAAACAAAAGACTCACCTATGATTTTTCGGATCGAAGCTTCCCCGATGGAAAACACGAACTGGAATTTATTGTTCGTGACAACTGCGGCAATACTCAAACCTATACAACTGAATTTTTCAGGAAGTACGGGTTGAACTAAAGCAATAGAATGAAACGTATTTTTTGGAAATCCATCCTTGTCTTCTGTCTCGGTTTTTTTGGAGTTCAGGCCCAGAAAAAAGCCTTTACCCATCCAGAATTTGATTCCCTACAGCACGATCATCAGACATTGGCCATAGTACCCATCCCCACCCAATGGAATTCTACTGAGCGACCCGACAGCCTGCCCGATGCCTCTTTTTTGACGGCACAGGCCTACAAAACTCAAGAAATTTTGATCGATTATTTCGAAAAGTCCCGTAAGGGTAAAAATCTTTCTATTGATATTCTCCCCTTAGACATCACTCGAGATCGTTTGGTGGCAGAAGGAATCGATCTAAATGCATTGGTGCTAACCTCCCCTAAAAAACTTTGCGCAGTCCTCAATGTTGATGCCGTCGTTTTAGGGAATCTCCGTTTAGAAGCGCTTCAGTTTCCACGGCTTTCGCAGGAGTCCAGTCTTTGGGATGAACTTACAGGAAAGGATTTTGTCGGTACTTTAGCTTTAAAGATTAGCGATCGAACATCGGGGAGATTGTTGTGGAAGTACACTCAGATTTTAGCCAAAAACAACGGAAGGACCTTGGAACAAATCCTAGTCGATGTCAGCAAAAAAATGGGTCGAAAATTTCCGTACCTAAAGACGCCTACGAACTAATTTCTTTTAAAACAGCGATCAAAGCATCTATTTCCTGAATCGTATTCATAGGAGAAAAAGAAAAGCGAAGGGCTGGTCCAGGAGGATGGCCATCATACAACTGTTCAATTACGTGGGAAGTTGCTCCACTGCCCGACTGACAAGCACTCCCCTTGGAGCAAGCCACACCTTTGAGATCCAACTGAAAATCTAACAAACTGGCTTGTGCAGTCGATAAGGGAAAACAACAGCTGACCAAGGTATAGGTGGATGCCTCTGTATCTGTACAACAGCCGTTGAATTTTAAATCCTTAAAATTTTGTCGCAGTTGATCGATACAATAGGATTTTAAGGTGCGTATATGGGTCCGATCCTCCTCCAAGCGCTGCATCGCAATTTCAAGAGCTACTTGCAACCCTACAATGTTGTGAACAGACTCTGTCCCAGCACGTAGGCCTCTCTCCTGACTTCCTCCTAAAAGCAATCCTTCCAAAGAAGCTTTGTTTTTAATATAGGTAAATCCAATCCCCTTGGGGCCATGAAATTTATGAGCAGAAGCTGTTAAAAAATCAATGTCCAAAGCGGCCATATCGTAACTGTAGTGCCCTACCCCTTGCACTGCATCGGTATGGAAAAGGGCCTCGTATTGACTACAAATGGCAGCGGTCTTTGGTAGGTCCAGTAGGGTTCCTATTTCATTGTTGATATGCATCAAACTCACCAAAGTTTTGGTGGCTGATTTTTTTAGGAGTTCCTCTAAATCCGAAAGATCTACCCCCCCTTCGGAGGTTATCTTTACATAGTCGACTCGACATTTTCCTCGTTTTTCCAAATCTTCTAAGACATGTAGAACGGCATGATGCTCTAAGGGAGATGAAATGATCCGGCCGACACCTAGATCACGAACAGCCGTTTGTAGCACCGTATTGTTGGATTCTGTACCACAGGAGGTAAATATGATTTCTTGGGCTTGAGCTCCCATCAACTGGGCTACAGATTTACGAGCCGTTTCAATAAGGGCTCGAGCAGAACGTCCAAATCCGTGTGTCGAGGAAGGATTGCCATAATCCTCCGCTAAAACGGATGTCATCGCCGAAACTACTTCAGGCCGAATAGGGGTGGTAGCAGCATTGTCGAAATATAACTTCATCGCAGGTTGATTTGTAAGGGCACCCTGAAATTATAAACTATTTTTCAAACGAAGCTAAAGTCTCAGTGATAATTCCAATACAGCTATCTAACTGTTTTTTGGTAATTACTAAAGGAGGTGCAAATCGGATGATATTTCCGTGGGTTGGTTTAGCCAACAGTCCTTTATCGCGCAAACGCAAACAGATATTCCAGGCCATCTGTCCGGTTTCAGAGTCATTGATGACTATGGCGTTTAACAGGCCTTTTCCTCGCACTTGGAGGACCAATTCGCTCGTGTTGATGTAATTCTGAATTTGAGCTCTAAAATAGTGTCCTAATTCACGAGCATTTTGCATCAAGTTTTCGTCCCGAACAATCTCTAAAGCTTTTTTAGCCAGACTTGCAGCCATAGGGTTCCCTCCAAAGGTACTCCCGTGTTGTCCCGGCTGAATGACGTCCATAATATGACGATCGGTTAGTACGGCAGAAACCGGATACATTCCTCCACTAAGGGCCTTCCCGAGGATTAATATATCTGGTTTGGTAAATGTATCGGCTTGGCGTTCACAGTGATTTTCACAGCTACAGTTCCCACAAACGGCCAACAAAGAGCCTGTTCTAGCGATACCTGTTTGGATTTCGTCTGCTATAAAAAGAACTTGGTTGTCTTCACATACCTTTTTACAGGCAGCTATGTAATTTTCGTCTGGTGTATATACCCCTGCTTCCCCTTGGATAGGCTCCACCAAAAATCCAGCGATATGAGGGTCATTTTCCAACACCTCTTGAAGAGCTGCTACATCGTTGTAAGGAATATGAATAAAACCGGGAGTATGGGGCCCAAAATAATCGTGAGACCCAGGGTCTGTAGAAAAGGAAATAACAGTGGTTGTCCGACCGTGGAAATTATTGGAACATACTACAATCTTAGCCTGGTCTTTTGGGATTCCTTTGCGAAGATATCCCCATTTACGGGTAATTTTAATAGCCGTCTCTACCCCTTCTGCACCCGTATTCATGGGTAAAAGGGCTTCAAAACCGAAATACTCCGTTGCAAAAGCCATATAATTCCCCAAGCGATTGTTGTGGAAGGCTCTTGAGGTAAGCGTGAGTGTAGTTGCTTGTTCTTGCATTACACGCACCAATTCTGGATGACAATGCCCCTGATTAACTGCCGAATAAGCCGATAAAAAATCAAAGTATTTTTTACCATCGGTATCCCATAAGTATACCCCCTCCCCTTTTTCTAAAACCACAGGAATGGGATGATAATCATGAGCACCATGTGTTTTTTCCAGCGCTATTTGTTCCTCTTGGGTGGTATGAAGTAGGGTTTTTTGTGACATATCAAACAATTATAAGGGGTTAATGTTATAAAAATACAATCTAAATATTAATATGGTGTAAAATTAGGAAACAATTTCCCGAAAAATGTAGGCAAAGCCCCCTATTTTTGGGCATGTCAAAAAAGAAACCTAAAATTTTTGATCCAGTTCGGGTAGTCGATATTGCTGCCAAAGGACAAGCCGTAGGAAAAACGGACGACGGTCAAGTGATTTTTTTAGAAGGAGCTGTTCCTGGAGATGTGGTTCAAGTGCAATCGTCTCGCAAGCGCAAAGGGGCTTGGCAAGGGCGTATCCTAAAATATCACAGCTATGCTCCTGAACGTCGCGATCCCGCTTGTGAACACTTTGGAGTGTGTGGTGGATGCAAGTGGCAACATTTAGATTATTCCGCCCAATTGCAATACAAAGCCAAGGAGGTAGAGCACAATCTTCGGCATATTGGCAAATTAGAAAACATTTCTTTCGAAGATATTCTTCAAGCTCCATCGGAATATTTTTACCGGAATAAAATGGAGTTTTCGTTTTCTAACCAACGTTGGCTGACCGCTGCTGAAATTCAGCAAGCAGAGGATGGGGTATTGGAAAAAAACGGTTTAGGATTTCATAAACCTCGGATGTGGGATAAAGTTGTAGATATTCAGACCTGTCATTTACAAGCAGATCCGTCTAACGAAATTCGAAACTTTATTCGAGCCTACGCCCTAGAGCATCAACTTAGTTTTTTTGATCCTCGGGCGCAAAAAGGCTTTTTAAGAACACTGATGATCCGCAATACTTTGGAGGGAGCTTTTATGGTGCTCATTCAATTCTATGACGATCATAAACCGCAAAGAGATTTACTTCTAAAAAGTTTAGAAGAGCGTTTTCCGCAAATCCAGTCCTTACTCTATTGCATCAATCAAAAGGCTAACGATACCCTTTACGATCAGGAAATCATTTGTTTTTCTGGAAAACCCTACATCACCGAACATATGGAAGGATTGGCATTTAAGATCAATGCCAAATCATTTTTTCAGACCAATTCTGCTCAAGCCTTAGCGCTCTATCAGCGGGTTCGAGATTTCGCTGGACTGCAAGCGACCGACCGGGTATATGATCTCTATACAGGCACAGGAACAATTGCTTTATTTATGGCTCGACATTGCCAAAAGGTAGTGGGGATCGAATCGGTCCCTGAGGCCATTGAGGCTGCTCAGGAAAATGCGGTGGAAAACGGAATAGACAATTGCTTTTTTGAGGTGGGCGATATGAAAGATTGCTTTAACGACGCTTTTATTGATCGTCATGGAGCAGCTGATGTGATCATTACCGATCCTCCACGCAGTGGGATGCATCCCGATGTGGTCCAACAATTGATCCAATCGAGTGCTTCAAAAATTGTTTATGTGAGTTGTAATTCTGCTACTCAAGCACGAGATTTAGCCCTGATGAAAGATAGTTTTGAGGTCGTCAAAAGCCAAGCGGTAGATATGTTTCCGCAAACCCATCATGTGGAAAATATTGTACTTTTGATCCGTAAATAATGTATATGTCTCGGACACTTTTATTGTTAAGCCTCACCTTGGCATACTTTTCGATCCAGTGCGAAAGAGACGATATTTGTTTGGAGGGAACACCCGGAACACCACGTGTTATTGTAGTGTTTAAAGACGCTCAAAACAGGAGTCTCAACAAGATTGCTTCTGGCTTGGCTGTTGCCGGAACCGTAACGACCACTTCCATCCCTATTGCTGCCGAAGACTCCATCTTAGTTCCGCTGAATGCCCTAGCTACGAATAGTAGATTCGAATTTCGGAAAACCCTAACCGCTACTCAAACCTTAATTGATCATTTAAACTTCCACTACAATCGATTCGATGTATTTATCAATCGAGCTTGTGGCTACAAAGCCCAATACATATTTGAAAATCCAGCTATTGAACTGACCGAAAGTGGATGGATACAATCATTTGAAGTTCTTCAAGACACCATTGCCAATGAAACGCAAACTCATATATACCTGTATCATTAGTTTGTGTTTCTGCTCGGGACTGATGGCTCAATCAGCTATGGACAGTCTGCCCGAAACACAAAAACGAAAATTCCCCTTACGGCTGAGAGCTGGCGCGGATCTATTCCGATTGGTAAAGTCTCAGGTGGACCCGGACTATCAGGGATTGGAACTGGTGGGAGATCTACAAATCACAGAAAAACTTTATATCGCTGCAGAGTTGGGGACCGAACAACGGACACAAACGGCTGAAAACACCAGCTTCACCTCTACAGGAAACTATATTCGAGTGGGAATGGACCTCGACTTGTATAAAAACTGGAAAGGAATGGAGAATAACATCTTTCTTGGGGTCCGCTTTTCCAACAGCTTACACCGACAGCGGGTGAACCGCTACAGCCTGTATGCAATACACCATTATTGGCTCGAACGCCAGACCCGAGATGGCTATGCTACCGGGGAAAGAGACGGTCTCAATACGAATTGGTTGGAGTTTTTAGCCGGAATAAAAGTTCAACTCTTCCCGAATACTTATGCTTGTTTTAGTTTCCGGATGCATCGTTTGATGGGGAATACGTCACCTGAGAACTTCGCGAATCTGTGGGTGCCCGGCTTTAATAAGGTTACCGATGAAAACAAATTTGGCGGGTCGTTTAATTATACACTCATCTATAGACTCCCCTTGCGCAATCGCCGCTAATTAGATCTTAATCGGTTGTTTTTTCCAAAAAAGTTTAAGAAATAGTTCCTCCTCCCGGATTAAAAATTTAGGAGCTAAAAAGCTTGCACCAATAGCCGAACCTACGGCCAGAGGCACATAGGGCAAAGGCATCAGATATGCGATCCCATAACGAAATCCAAAAAACAGGAGTCCGAAAAAGAATAAATTTCCCAATAAGGCTTTGGTTTTAAGATGCATCAGTAGTGGTTTTAGATTGCTTTTTGCTTCCCTCATAGATGGGGAAATAGGCGAGTCGAGCTTCTAATTTTCCGTTGTAGAGCTTGATCCTCCTCTGGGGGCGTAGGCCGAATGATTTAAGGGCATCTCGATTGGAACTCAATATCCAAGCTTGTGTATTGGGATAACTTTGTTTGAGGGTGTCTCCAAAACTTTTGTAGAGTTCTTCCATATCGCCCGTTAAACGCTCTCCATAGGGAGGGTTACAGACCATATGAAGCGGCCCTTCTTGAATTTTATTGGAATGGAAGAAGTTGACTCGATCCACCTCAATAAATTCCTCTAAATGGGCGTTTTTGATATTATCTTGTGCTTTATAGACGGCAGACGGGGCTTTGTCTGTAGCTCGGATACTAAACTCTGGTGTTATGGTCCGATCCAGTTGAGCATCAAAAATTTTCTGAAATAGATCGGCATCCCAATCGGGCCATTTTTCGAACGCAAATTCGGAACGATTGATATTGGCTGGGATTTTGGCTGCTATCATAGCCGCTTCAATCGCCAATGTTCCACTCCCGCACATGGGATCCAAAAAATGAGACTGTCCTTCCCAGCCCGAAAGCAACAATACGCCAGCGGCTAAAACCTCATTGAGTGGAGCTATGTTGGTCGCCGATCGATAGCCGCGTTTATGCAGCGATGCACCGGAGCTATCCAGAGCTAAACTCAATCGATCTTCATGAATATGCAGGTGAAATCGAATATCGGGACGATCGAGATCCACACTGGGGCGTTTCCCCACCCGTTTCCGAAAACGATCGACCAAAGCATCTTTGGCTCGTTGGGAAACATATAGACTGTGTCTAAAGCGGTCGCCCAATACTACCGCATCAAAAGCAAAAGTTTGATCTACATCCATATAGTTTTCCCAAGGAAAATGATACAAGTGATCGTAGAATTCTTTTTCGTTTGCCACCCGATGGGTATGGATGGGCTTCAGAATTTTTAAGGCCGTTCGCAAGCAAAGATTCGCTTTATACATAAAACCGATATCCCCTTTAAAGCGCACCAGTCGTGTTCCGGTACGGACCTCTTGAGCTCCTAAAGCTTTGAGCTCGTCTGCCAAAAGCGCTTCCATTCCAAAGAATGTTTTAGCCAGCATTTCAAAATTGTGCCCCATGGTGAAAATTAGCATTCAAAATTACACTAATTTTGGGGCTTGCCTGTTAAACCTAGGCTTAAATATGACCAATACCATCCTCTTCCCGCTCATTGGCACTTGTGTGGGCCTCTTATTAGGTCGCTTTGTGGTGGTTGGGTCCAAATCGTTTTTAAAGGTCTTACTGACCTTTTCAGGTGCTTTTTTGTTGGGAATCGCTTTTTTGGACCTTTGGCCTGCTGCCTATCAGCAAGCCCCAAAAACGACCGGATATTGGGTCTTAGGCGGATTGGTATTGCAACTCCTTCTAGAAACTTGGACTCAAGGAGCAGAACACGGACATCGGCACGCTTCAAAGGATCATTTCCAAGGCTTGCTTTGGTTGGGACTCTGCATCCATGCATTTTTGGAAGGACTTCCATTGAGCTTTCACCCCGAACTTCAGTGGGGTATGTTGATCCATAAAATCCCGATCAGTTTGGTTTTATATCTGTTGGTCTATCAACAAAAGGAGCCCCCAAAGATGTCTTGGATACTTTTGTTGAGTTTTGCCCTAATGACCCCCTTAGGCGGATTGCTCCCCTCCCTAGTTTCTGAATTGGAAACCTATGCGCCACAGATTACCGCATTGGTCACTGGAGTGCTTTTACACATCGCTACCACCATTATTTTTGAGAGTGACAGCCACCACAAATTGCAGTTTCAAAAGCTTTTAGGACTGTTTTTAGGGATTTTGGCAGCAATTTTGGTGTAAATTTTTACCGTTTATAACATCATTTCCACCGTTCACAACATTGTTCCCAGACTTCGTGCTTTTGGGTGCAAAACAATCAATTTTTTATCCCAATTTAGCAGTGTAAAACGATAAGAAATGATCTTGAGTAACCTTCAAATTAACGAATGTTTTTCTTCTAAAATCCAGAAAGTTGTTCTTTCATTTGGGATCGTTTTGCAGCAAGTTTTTCATGTTTTAATTGATTTTAAAGAGGGGTGCCTGCCGTTTCCATCTTCAGTTCTGACAGAACACCCTAATAATTCATTCCCCTCCAAGACGGTTGTGCCCCCTCTTTATTTTAAACGACAATTCTCAAACACACATATTAACACTTAACCTTCTTTTTTGTTTTTCATTGATTAGTTTTTTGTTTTTGTTTGAAAGTCCCTGCCAGCCCCGGCAGGGACTTTTTTTTTAGCCCGCCTAGGATCTTCTCTTTTGAAAAAGATCTATTTTTGTCTATGCTTAAACAATTGTTGACCCTTTGTCTGTTGATCTGCTTTGATGCTAGCGCTCAACAGGTTTCCCAAGGGGAATTGCGTATATACCCTGATTTTACTTCTGAATTTATTGCAGCCCGTACTGTTGCTGTATGGCTGCCCGAAAATTACGATTCAACAAAAAACTATCCGGTACTCTACATGCACGATGGACAAATGCTTTTCGATGCACAAACGACATGGAATGGGCAAGAATGGGGAATCGATGAAGTCGCACAGCAACTGATTAACGAAAATAAAATACAGGCCTTTATCGGTGTAGGAGTTTGGAATGCAGGACCTCTAAGACATACCGAATATTTCCCTCTAAAACCCTTTGAACTGTTGACCGAAAAAGTTCGTGATTCTATCTTAGAAAATAGTGGCCGTGGAGAGGAGGCTCTGTTCAAAGGTCCTTTGCAGGCAGATAGCTACTTGAAATTCCTAACGCAAGAACTCAAACCGTTTATCGATCAAAATTTTTCCACCCGAACGGATGCCCAAAACACCTTTATCATGGGGTCGAGCATGGGGGGACTAATCTCTTGGTATGCCCTTTGCGAATATCCCGAAATCTTTGGAGGAGCGGCCTGCCTATCGACTCATTGGCCCGGTGGTTTTGTGTTTGAAAACAACCCCATTCCGGGTGCATTCTTAAAGTATTTAGATCAAAACCTTCCCCCTCCAGCAGCACACAAAATTTATTTTGACCTGGGAGATGCCACCTTAGATGTACACTATCCTCCTTTACAACAACAGGTGGATCTTTTGATGCAACAAAAAGGCTATACTCCAACCCACTGGAAAACCCTGTTTTTCCCGGGCGAAGATCATTCGGAAACAGCTTGGAACAAACGCCTTCACGAACCCCTTCAGTTTTTACTTCACCCTTAATTACTAACTCTGTTGAAATCAATTATGCAATCGATTGGACTGTTTTGTTTGGGACTTTCACCCCTATGGAGCCAACAAATTAACTTTGATGGAATCGTTGAACCTCAGGAATGGGAAAATTCTCAGACCTACCAGATTGGGTATGAAATTGAACCCAGTGTTAATGTTGCTGCCCCCTATACTACTGAGGTCTATATTCGGTATGATGCCACCCACCTGTATGTGGGGATTGTTGCTGGAGCAGATATGGAAAAATTGAGGTCTTCGCTTCGCAATCGGGACGAAGGCTATCCAGACGATCATGTCATTGTAGGTTTGGATCCTTACAGAGATGGTCGTTATATGATATCGCTGGGAGCTAATGCAGCCGGAAGTCCCTTGGACTTAAAGTTTTTTGCCGACGGTTCTGAGGATACCAACTACGATGTAGACTTTGAAACTCTAGCCAGTAAACACGCCGATGCCTATCATATCGAAATGAAAATTCCTTTCGGAAGTTTACAATTTAAAAACCAACCCCAGATGGAATGGAATATTTTGCTCTATCGGAATACCTATACTGGGGAAAATAGAAGTCAAAATATCAACTTCCCAATCGACCTGAACAATCCTTGCTTGCCTTGTCAGGTAAAAACGACCCTACAACTCCAAAACATCAAACCCAAAAGAAGATTCAATCTGATTCCGTACAGCAGTGGTTTGGTCGATGGATCGCGAACAGAAGAAAACTTTGGATACGGGAAATTTAGACCCGATGCGGGCGTCAATGGTTTTATTGACTTGAGTAATTTAAGTTCCCTAGAATTCACCATTAATCCCGACTTTTCTCAGGTAGAAGCAGATGTTTCCCAAATTGATGTCAACAATACTTTTGCCCTCTTTTTTCCCGAACGTCGCCCCTACTTTAACGAGGGCAACGAACTTATTGATTCTGAAATCAATGCTGTCTATACTCGAGCCATCAACAATCCTTTGATATCGACCAAATTTATACATCAGGGTGAACAAGATCAAGTTTATTGGCTTACGGCCTATGACGAAAATTCACCCGTGTTGATTGCAGGAGAAAACCAGTCCTACAGTGGTAGCGGAGGTGCTGCCTACGCCAATATATTTAAGTATAAACGGAGCTATCCCGGGGGGAATAATTTTGGATTCCTCAGTACCAGTCGGATTTTTAAAGAGGGAGGTCAAGGTCATACCTTGGGACTCAACCTACTCAAACGCTTTTGGAAATCGTATACCCTCAGTATGGAATGGCACACCAACTGGATGAATGAGGGAGAATCGGATTGGATTGATTCAGAAGATCGGTTTTTAAACAAAACCAGAGCCTTAGATGGAGAGCGGTTGAGCGGAAATGCGTTTTACACTTCCTTCCAAAGAAATACGCGCAACTGGAATACCGAAATAGAATACGAACAGTATTCTCCCTTTTTTAATACCCCTTTAGGTTTTGTAACTCAAAATAATGTTAGGTTTATCGGAGCGGAACACAGCTATCAGCACTTTTTTCCTGAAGATTTTTGGATCAATACCCTCAATGCCGAAATCGGAACCGAAGGTACTTGGAATTATCAGGGATTGCGAAAAAA
>WTJH01000034.1 GCA_011524915.1 Flavobacteriales bacterium
CCTAAATTACTCTCTAGCTTACTTGGCTGGAGCAGGGTTGGATTTTCTCTCTTTTTTTACCAAATCAAAATATAAACTCAGTAGAATTCGAGTCCAAAAATATTGTGCTAACTCCATGTACTTAGCCGATAAAGCCTTCGAAACATTTACGCCTCCTTTCACGCTGGAAGAAGCTTTAGAAAAAACCTTAAATCAAGAGTTTAAATCAACAATATTACCCATGCCCAAAGCCATCATCGTATCCGGATATTTTAATCCCATTCATAAGGGACATTTAGACTATTTTAATCAAGCCAAGGCATTGGCCGACGAACTGATTGTAATTGTCAACAACGACTTTCAACGGGAACTCAAAGGGAGTCAAAAATTTCAGTTGGAAGAGGAACGGGTGATTATCGTTTCCAATATTAAGGCGGTAGATCGGGTATACTTATCGGTCGATCAGGACCGTACGGTTTGTCAAACGATTACCAAGATTGCTGAGGAATTGGGAGCTACCCACGATTTAGCTTTTGCCAATGGGGGCGACCAAAACAACCAAAGTATTCCTGAGGTTCCGGTCTGTCAAAAATTGGGAGTTACCCTTATCGACGGCTTGGGCGACAAAATCCAATCCTCCAGTTGGTTGCTTAAAAAACGCTAATTTTACAGGATAAAACCTGTCGCTTTTGAAAGCCATTATCCTTTCCGGGGGAACCGGGTCTCGTCTGTTTCCGATTACGCAAGCCACTTCCAAACAGTTGCTTCCTGTATATGACAAACCCATGATCTATTACCCCTTGTCGGTATTGATGATGGCAGGGATCAAAGAAATATTATTGATCAGCACCCCAGAGGACTTACCCAAATACCAACAACTGTTGGGAGACGGTTCTGCTTGGGGGATCCAGTTGAGTTATGCCGAGCAACCCAAACCCGAGGGACTGGCGCAGGCATTTATCATCGGAAAAGAGTTTATTGGATCGGATCCCGTAGCCTTAATTTTAGGAGACAATATCTTTTATGGTCCGGGCTTTTCCAAAAAATTGCACCATGCGGTGGAAAGTGCTCAAAATGGGAAAAGCACCGTCTTTGGCTATTATGTTCAAGACCCGGAACGCTATGGCGTAGTAACTTTCGATAAAAATTTAAAAGCTCAAAAAATTGAGGAAAAGCCTACCAACCCCCAAAGCAATTATGCCGTTACTGGTTTGTATTTTTATCCTCCTGAAGTGGTGTCTATAGCCGAAAATATTAAACCTTCACCCCGAGGGGAATTGGAAATTTCGGATGTCAACCAGCGTTTTTTAGAAAAAGGGCAATTGCAAGTAGAGTTGCTGGGTCGGGGATTTGCTTGGTTGGATACGGGAACCCACGATTCGCTTTTGGAGGCTTCCAACTATGTCCAGACCATCGAAAAAAGGCAAGGTCTTAAGATTGCCTGTTTAGAAGAAGTCGCCTACCGAATGGGCTATATCAATCCAGATCAATTACTCCAACAAGCAGAGAAATATAGCAAAACAGCTTATGGACAGTATCTTAAAAATCAAGTGCTGTGAAGTTTAGCCGATTGCAGATTCCGGACCTGATAGCTATCGAGCCAAAGATCCATCCCGACGATAGAGGCTATTTTACAGAAACCTTCCGGCAGGATAGATTAGAAGAATTTTTGGGCAGTCCCCTTACATTCGTTCAAGACAACGAGTCTGAATCCACCCAAGGGGTGTTCCGAGGGCTACACTATCAGCTCCCCCCCTACGCCCAAACCAAACTGATTCGAGTGGTATCGGGTACCATTTTGGATATTGCCCTAGATATCCGAAAGAGCTCCCCCACTTTTGGACAGCACATTCAAATAGAACTATCGTCCGAAAAACAAAATCAGTTGTTGGTGCCGCACGGCTTTGCTCACGGTTTTGTGGTACTCTCCCCAAGCGCTAAGATTTGTTATAAGGTAGACAACTACTACCATCCAGAAGCCGACCGCTCCCTGAATGTCGCCGATCCGGCTTTGGAAATGAATCTTCCAGTTCAAGACTGGATTCGATCTGCTAAAGATTTAAATGCCCCATTGCTTCATCAAGCCGATCTGTTCGAATGAAAAGGAAACTGTGGATCACTGGTGCCCAAGGGCAACTCGGGCAATCGCTCGCTAAATATGTAGACGATGACCGCTATGACATCCTCTGGACCGACTATCCCGAAGGAGACATTACTCAAACGGAAGTGGTTCAGAAACTGTTTCAAAAACACGTTTTCGATACGGTTATAAATTGTGCGGCCTATACAGCCGTTGACCGAGCAGAGTCGGAAGTTGAAAAAGCCCAGGCCATCAATGTGGATGGCGTACAAAACTTGGTTGACGCTTGCCAAAGCTGTGGCGCATCTTTGATTCATATCTCCACCGACTTTGTTTTTGATGGAGATGCAAACACTCCCTTAGCCGAAACCGAAACTCCGCACCCCCAAAGTGTCTATGGACAAACCAAATGGGCGGGCGAACAGGTGGTGTTAAACGCCAACATTTCAGCAGCCGTGATCCGGACCTCATGGTTGTTTTCGGAATTTGGCCATAATTTTGTAAAAACCATGCAGCGCTTAGGAACCGAAAAATCCGAAATCTCAGTGGTCAACGACCAAGTCGGCACCCCCACCTATGCAAGTGATTTAGCGCAGGTGTGTAGCCAAATGCTCCCTAAGTTAAAGGAGCTTAAGGGACCCGAGATTTTTCATTTCAGCAACCGCCAAGCCTGTAGTTGGTTCGATTTTGCAAATGTAATTATGGAACAAAGCCGCTTGGAATGCCGGGTAAACCCCATCCCTAGCTCGGACTACCCCACTCCTGCCAAACGGCCCGCTTATAGTGTCTTAAATACTCAAAAAATAGAAGACTTTCTGGGGCTCCAGATCCGTCCGTGGCCCGAAGCTCTTCGCGAATGTTTAACCCATCTAGACCCATGAAAAATATATTAATCACCGGTGGTGCTGGCTTTATTGGTTCTGCCGTCGTTAGGGATTTTGTCAAGCGCTATCCTCAAGCCCAACTGGTCACTTTAGACAGATTAACCTATGCCGGAAATCCCCAAAATTTGGGTGAGGCAACAGCAGCGGACAATCATCAATTGGTGGTGGGCGACATCTGTGATTTTGAAAATAACCTAAAGCTTTTTAAGACCTATGACTTTGATACGGTGGTTCATTTAGCTGCCGAATCCCATGTGGACCGCTCCATTAAAGACCCATTTGCCTTTGCCCAAACCAATGTTATGGGAACCCTTAGCCTTTTGGAGGCTGCCAAACGCCATTGGAACGGAAATTTTGAAGGAAAAAAATTCTACCATATCTCTACCGACGAAGTCTATGGAACTTTAGGAGATTCAGGGCTATTTACCGAACAAACACCCTACGATCCCCATTCCCCCTATTCGGCATCTAAAGCCAGCTCGGATCATTTTGTTCGGGCTTATCACGATACCTATGGACTTCCGGTGGTACTGTCGAATTGCTCCAATAACTACGGACCCTATCAATATCCCGAAAAACTGATTCCGGTTTGCATTCAAAAAATTGTTCAGCAACAACCCATTCCGGTCTACGGGCAGGGTATTAATGTCCGTGACTGGCTCTATGTTGAGGACCATGTAGCGGCCATTGCCACCATTTTAGAACAAGGAAAACTGGGCGAAACCTATAATATTGGAGGCCATAACGAATGGAAAAACATTGATCTAATCCATGTAATCATAAAACATACCGATCAACTATTGGGCCGCTCCCAAGGGAGTTCCCTAGAGCTCATCAGCTTTGTGGAAGATCGTTTGGGGCACGATTTGCGCTATGCTATAGATGCCTCAAAAATTGAAAAAGAACTCGGGTGGACCCCTGCACACAACTTTGATCAAGGGATTCAAAAAACAGTGGGGTGGTATTTAGAAAATCAGGCTTGGATAGATTCTCTTAAGTAAGCTTAAAATAAAGGTTTAAATCCTACAGCTTTTCTGACGCAAAGCCCTTGTGATTAGTGGATACTTTGTTATATTAGCACAAATTTTAAACATATCATGAGAAATAAACTTTTCCAATTTACAGTAGCAGCCTTTATGTTTTCTGCTATTGCAGTTGCCCAGACCAGTAGTTACCCATGGGCAATCTCTGCTGGAGCAAACATTATCAGCGTAGCAGAGGATGATGCCGATTCTGGCCTCAACTTTGGTGTTCCTACCGTAAGCATCTCTCGTCACATTGCCGCAGGTGTTTCTTTAGGACTTCAAATTTCAAACAACAATGTTGAAGTTGATGGAGCTGACAAGGCATATACCGCTTGGGATGCCCTTTTAAAGTACAACATAACAGAAGGTAAAGCTGTTCCTTATCTATTTGGAGGATATGGTCTTTCTGCTTTTTCTGATGGAAATCAAGAAACGGGTACTTTCGAATTGCCTTCTACTGAAGCTGCTCGTACAGTTTTTGGAGGGGTTGGAGTAAGTTATTTCGTTTCCGATAAATTTGCGATCAACGCAAGCGCTTCCTACCGTGCATCTGACGAAAAAGGAGCTGTAAACCACCTACAACACGTTATCGGTGTAAGCTACCACCTTGGAAAAGATACAGATAAAGACGGTGTTGTTGACAAAAAAGATACTTGTCCAGAAGTTCCTGGTCTTAAAGAATTCGACGGATGTCCTGATACGGATGGTGACGGAATTCCAGATAACAAAGACGCATGTCCAGAAGAAGCTGGTCCTGCTGAGTTAAACGGATGTCCAGACAACGACGGTGACGGTATCCCGAACAAAGACGATGCTTGTCCTGATGCTGCTGGATCTGCCGAAATGAACGGTTGTCCTGATACAGACGGTGACGGTGTTGCTGACAACGTAGACAAGTGTCCAGAAGAAGCTGGTGCAGTTGAAAACGACGGATGCCCTTGGCCTGACACAGACGGAGACGGTGTTGTTGACAAAGATGATGCTTGTCCAGAGGTAGCTGGTGTTCCAGAAAAAGACGGATGTCCTGCTGTTGAAGAGCCAACAAAACTCATCGATTTCCTTAACAGTGACGAGTCCAAAATCCAGTTCTCTTTCAACAGTGCTAAAATCAAAGAAAGTGGAGACGGAGTAATCGGAACCATCAGCGAACTATTAGCTGAATACCCAGATGCTAAGATCTTAGTTGCAGGTCATGCTTCAGCTGAAGGTACTGAGTCTTACAACCAAAAGCTTTCTGAGCGTCGTGCAGA
>WTJH01000175.1 GCA_011524915.1 Flavobacteriales bacterium
ATAAATTAGTAAGTAATATTGTAAGTTTCTGCATGGTTTATAGGATTTATAAATATTCCTTTATCCTAAGGATATGATATAAACCAGAGAATATGGAGTTTAGCGATATTTTTTATTTACATAAGTGATGTGTAACGTTAAACATGTTTTGAATTTAAAATTGCAACTCTTGTTCACTTCTAGAGATTTGCAAGAAATAGTAGTTCTACCAGCGTTCCGCTATGAAAAAGTTTAGTTGCGCTTGCACCAGCAGAATTCTATTGATTTTGAGATGTGAAATGGTTGTTTGTAGTCTTTAAGTCCATAAATCCAAAAAAATATTTTGGAACATTTGAATATTAACCTTTATTTACCCGACCAACAGACCTATTTCAAAGCAAGATGAAACAAGTATTTTATCGCAATAATTTAAAATACCTACCAATCCTAGTTATGCTATTGGTGATCGGGTTTCAAATATCCCAGGTTTATATGCACAAACTCAGTCCGTGGCGTGGCGGGGGGTTTGGCATGTATAGTGCCATTCATCACAATCAAAGAAAAATAAGGGTCACACTTTATACCCGTTCGGGAGAGCCTTATACTTTTATCTCCTATACAGGAGAGTGGGGCATAGTAGGAGATAAGGCAAGGATTTATCCGCATCCTTCTTACATGATTGATTTAGCTCAACAGATTCACGAAAAAGATTGGGTATATATGCCCAATACAGGAGGAATACGAGTAGCAGATGCCAATGAAAGAGTCCCCTCTCAATACCACCTAAAAATAGATTCCACTCAGATCGACATATGGGAGCCAAAGCTATTGGATAAACCCTTAAATATTGGTATTAACCCTATTAAATCGACGGTTTACAAATGATAGTTTCTTCAAAATTAGGGCTTCTTTTCAGTAGCGATTTCTGGAAGAAACAAACCGATTTTTTATTGTTAACCATTGTGATTTGTGAAGTCATTCACGACCCCCACAAATGGGTCAATGTGATTTTTATTGCCCTCTGTTTTATGGGGTTTTTACCCCAAATGGAATTGCGTAAAAATTTTGTCTTTTGGGTACTTCTTGGGGGCTTGTATTTTTTTACCAAAAATGGATATCCGCTTTTAGCAAATCATCATTTTTTGATTTTCTATCTATTATTATCCAAGGCGATACATTCCTTTTTAGAGCTAAACGAACGAGAAGAAACGCATATCTACAGAATATATTTTTCAGTAATCATGCTGGTGGCAGCCCTCTATAAATTATCATTTTCAGAGGTCATGTCAGGAAGTGTATACTACTATATGTGGGGGAACAATATGATTTTTGAAGCCTTTACACCACTGTTTTATGAGGGGTATTCAGAAGTGGTTTCAAACAATATGGATCAGCTCAATCGTCTGTTTCAAACCAATTCAGATGGGATCGTTTTGGATGGGGGCCCCCTCAATCTGATGCCCTTTTTTAAGTTCTATACTTGGACAGCTGTAGTCCTAGAACTTTTACTGAGTTTTTTGTTTTGGACCCCATGGAGCCGGATCACACATTTTGTGATCCTTGTATTTTTACTTCTAGTACCCTTGGCAACTACCGAATTTACTTTTTTGAGTTTGGTATCGCTTTTGGGCCTAAGTCAGGTCAATAGACAAACGAAACATTATGCCTGGATCTATGCAGGCATCATCTTGTTTTATACAAGTTTGTCTTTGTATTAGAACCCTTCTAGGAAACGAGTTGAAAGTCCTCTCGAACAATGTCCAAACAAGGGTCGCTGCTGTCTTTTTTACACGCCTTAAGTGAAAGCAGAACCATCATAATTAAAAGCGTTCCAATAAATAGAGATTGTCGTTTATTCATCTAGTCCTACGTTTACAACTTTTACACGTCCGGCTACTTCAACCACATAGGAGCCGGGCTGGATATCATCAAAAATAGTTTCGCCATTGTCAATTTGACGGGTGGAAACTCGATTTCCATTGAGATTTAAGATGACTGAAGTTCCTTCAACCTCATAGCTGACTTTGATGGCTCCACCATAATAGCATACGGCATCTTTTTTATAGAATAGAGGAGGAGCGGGCGGTTCTTCGGTAGGGTCATCGTCGTCGTCATTGTCATCTCCCCCAGGATTTTGATTGTCCTGCCCTTCGTCATCGTCTGTAGTAATCACTTGTATTCGAATATCTTCGAGTGAATCAAAGGCATCATCCGATTCGTCGTCTAAAACGGCTATGATAATATTACTTTTTTGACTCCCGTCTGTGAGGATATCATCCACTCCAGTTACGGTCAGTTGTTGAGGAAGGTACCAATCCGAGGAGCTAAACTCCAATCGATTGAGATTGGTCTGAATCTCGGTATCGTCATCTACCTGGATATCAAGAACGACATTTCCCTGTTGTGGTTCTGTTGCCAATCGGATAAATACACTGTCCGAACTCCCGTTTTCATCCACTTGAGTGGAGCCATTGGTTTCTTCTACCAATATCCCGGGTGTATTTTCGTCATCCAAGTTGGTGACCAAAATTTCAATGGATTCCACTTGAGCGAATGTGGCATCTGAGCGAGAAGTATCTACAGCTATGGTCACTTCGCTTTGTTGATCGCCATCTCGGAGATCGTCATCCACTCCACGGACTTGTACATATTGTGCATAGTTCCAATTGTCCCGAGTAAATATAAGTTCATTCGTAAGCACTTCAACCTCAGAAGTATCGCTAGAAGTGATGCTAAAAACAATTTGATTTTCAGGTTGTTGATACACTACAACGATAAAATCATCCGTGGTACCACTTTCACTGACTTGTGTAAATCTATTGGATTCCGATATTGTAAACACAGGGTTGTCTGAGTCTTCGTCACTATCTTCTCCAGAACCAGATCCACTCCCTCCACTACCAGAGCCTCCACCAGAATCGCCACCGCTGGGAGCGGGAGAATTCTGTACAACAATCCGGTACTCGTTTAAGCTGAATTCATCTTCTGATAGAATCTGATAGATCACAGGATTGGTAAAATCCCGAACCCCCACTCCGGAAACTTGTTCGGTTTGCCGGATAAATGCGCGTGCCCCATCACTGATTTGAAAGGTAGGGGTGAGATTAGTGATGTCTTCGTCATAGGGCAAGTAAAATTGGAGCAGGTTAGACCCAATATTGAGAGAGTCGGCCACTACATTGTTAAAACCAAAAGAATTGATACTTGCTCCAGTTCGCAGGGGAGGTTCGGCAACCACATAGGATTGAAAACGAGAACCCACATGCTGGTTGGCTTCAAAATCTACGGTCCTACTGATGGTTATCTCTTCATTGGTATCGGCTTTATACACCTTAAAAGTCATGGTTTCCCCAGGCGTATTCGAAAATAAGGTGAGGTATACATAGTATTCGTTCGAGGCAGAGATATAGGTGGGATTACTTACCCCACGACATTCGGTTCCTACAAATGCAGCAACAATATCGGAAGAGGAGGTAAGGGTCTCACCACCAATATTGATCCGAGCAATAAAGGTCATGCTGTATTCAAAAAGGGATTCATCCACCGACCAAGTGGGGGCTTGCCCCCACAGGATCGATTGGATCGAAATAATTAAACCCAAGAAAATTTTACGCATTGGTCTCATAAATACGATTATTCTTTGATCAGCATTTTAGAATAGATCGCTCCATTTAAGTGCAATTGAAGGATATAGGTCCCTTGATCTACCCCAGGTACCAGAAGTGTTTTTCTATTTTCACCTCTTTGCACCTGTATGCTTTCGCAAACAATTTCACGGTTGTTGAGATCGTAAATATACAATTGCCCTTGTCCGATTGTTTCTGACATAAATCCGACTTCAATGGAAGTTCGGAATGGATTTGGAGAAGCATCGAAGGAAGATCGAATGACCAAATCATCTTCTAAGATCATCGGCTCTTCGAGTGTACCATATAAGGCATCGGGAATGAAAGTCAAGTTAGATTTTGAAATCTTACGATCACTTCCTTGGACAAAGTATACTTTTAGGCCATCGACTTGGTTTCCATAAATGGTGGTGTAGAGTCGACTACGACCTGCAGCATTGGTGCTGACCACATCTGCTTTTCCTACCAATTGATCTTGAGCATTGAAAATCTCAATCCCATCGTATTTCGCAGGGATTTCTGCAATCAAGTTCATATTGGCCTGATATTTGGCAAAGCGTGGATCAATAGACTCTGCTTCCACATCGGTATCGACATCTTTATCGGAAAGATTTAGATAACTCGGATAACTAAAGTTCTGAGCAGAAGATGCTTTCAGCATATAGCCCTGACCTGAGAAAAGATAAGTTAAGGAACCTTTCCATCCATTGACTCCATCGTATACCGCAAACTGCGTTTGGGATTTGATGAGGTCTCCCACTTGTGGATTGTAGTTCGACAAGGCATCATTGATGGGTACGTTTCGGCCCACAACAAACGGAAGCCAGTTCCAGTTTTGTTGGATGGAGAAATTCCATTGACTGATGTCGACCGGTCGTCCAGAGATCGCTAGTTTTTGACCTGTGCTTAAGCGAACTTTATACATCTTGGTGGTTTCCACTCCGTTGTTTGCAGAAATGGTACCAAACCATCCACTCTGTGAGGGATCGGCTTCATTTTCTTCGTACTGATCGAAACGAGCAGGTCCAATCGACTGGATGATATCCGATGTTTCTCCAGAAATATCACTAAACAAGTCATTGGTAGAAGAGAAGGTATTGGCCTCCACATTGAAGGATACCCAAGTCCATCCTTTATTGAAACTGATTTCTTGAGTTTCAAGATTGGTGTTGTCAAAAATTAAGGGAGCTTGGAAATTTCCTTGAAGTCCATCTTGAACAAACGGAATCGATTCGGCCAAGTTTACCGTGGCATTTTTGATTCGTCCTGCCGAAGCATCCCAAATTTTAAAGCTTACATCGGAAGCATCTTCGGGATGACTATAGACGGTTAAGAGTGCAAAATAATCGTCATAGTCCGCGTCATAGGTGAGTCCAACAACTCCTCGAACTTCTCCATCTCTGTAGGCGACCAAACGGTCATAAGGATCGTTACTATAGGAATTGTTGACACGTACTTTACCGATAAGGGTCATGGACTGCTCAAATTCGGCAGGGGTCAAATTCCAATTCGGTTCCGGAGCGGTTACTCGGAGTTTTATGGTTAATCGTTCGTCAAAGTTATAATCCGAACTTAAGACAATCTGATCTTCAAACACTCCTGAAGAAATCTCCTTTTCTATTGAAGCTTTAACTCGGATGGTACCGCTTGGAGGAACACTTCCTGTAGGTTCAGAGAAAGTAATCCAACTCGGACCTAAAAGCTCATAGGGCTGTCCAATTCCACTGCGGTTACGGATGGTTACTTCAAATTCGAAATTGGCACCTTCTTCTTTGACATATTCGACTTCATCGCCTTCCCCTTCAATAAACCACTTTAATGGATTTTTATTGATGTATGCCGTCCAGGTTACGGGCGACTTTTGGCGGTTATCCGATAGGTCATACAGATTTGCAATAGAAATATAGGCTACTTTGTTTTCCATACTCGCCCAGTCAGAGATCTGAGGGGTAAGTAATACTTCATCTCCATTGATTACCGCATCAACCACCAAGCGTTCTGTTGGTCGTTTAGGTTTCAGTGGAGGGGAAACGGTGGAGTAAGAAAGGGTAGAGGAAGCCAAGTTGGCATAATCACTACGCATTTCAGTACTGTTATAAGGATACCAATATTTGGGTCCGTTAGAATTGGCTTGTTCTGGTGCGTCGAAAGGCGCATAGAGCAGCATTCCAATAGATTCATAGTCGGCCTCAAAGAATCGGTCTTCCTCGATCTGATCGGCAGTTTTGGCCAAGCTCCACAATCGGAGTTCATCGATATTTCCAACAAAATGACGGTCGATATTTACCGATCCACCCGTTTGCAGTTGTCCGCGAGCTCCCACAAAAATGGCACTGCTGGAGAATCCGCCTAGGGCAGAATTACTGTAAGCAGCAACTCTTTTTCCATCTACAAACAAGAGTAAGTTTCCATTTCTGCGAACAACAATTGCGGCATGGTGCCATTGTTGATCTGCCAAATCGGTATCTCCAAAGGCATAGCTTTCGTTTTCGGCTTTTAGACCTAGAACACCATTGGCATTCATATCCAACGACCATTTGTTGCGGTAACCAGACGAAGCCTGTGTGTCGGAAAGATCTCCACGACCATTGGAAACTAGAGTATATTCTCCCGCTTGGTCGGCCTTAAACCACAAGCTTAAGGTCACATCCATATCGTTGGTGACGATGGACTTACTTACGTTGTCCAACATCAGATAATTGGTCCCATCAAATGCATAGGAATCCGTACGCGGGAAGATATTCCAGTCGATATTGGAAAGTCCCATATGCTTGGAGCGAGACAAGTCATTTGAAATGAGTCCATGCCCTTCGTTCATGGGCCAGTATCCGATTAGATTTCTTTCGTTACCACTTAGATTTTCATTCATATAGGCAACAGCTGTTTCTCGAGAAATAACTTTTTTCCACAAACGTAGGTCGTGTAGGTTCCCTCGGAAGTCGTCTCCACCAACATAGATGGATTGATTGCTGGCAAAATTCATCCCCTGTGTTACAAGACTATTCTCGAGTACTAAATCATTTTCAATAATAGTCATGGCACCTGTATCGGAATCATAGGATAGTGCATAGTGGTGGAATTGTCCATCAGATGCAATGTTTGTGGAGACAGATTCGGAACCTAACATAAAGGTCATCTGATTTCCATCCAAGCGAACATTGACTCCACCCGATTGAGAAATAAATTCTCCAGAAACCCCACTAGCAGTATTGTTCTGTAACCAAAACTCTAATCCAAAGTCTCCGGATTGTAGGTAAGGCTTTTCAATTTCTCCAATATTATCATCTCCATTAAAGGCTAAAGAAACTTCATGATTCACCGGGAGTTGATTGCGCTGTACTTTAAAATCGTAAAGCGTTAGAGTTCCATTGGCCTTAACATCCTCACTAAAGCGTGCTCGGATATCGTCTCCCATGGACAAAATCCCATCGGTAGGCTCTGGAGTTCCAAACAATACAGGAGCAGAAAGATCTACTTTTCCAGAAATGACTTCTGCGATGAATTCCGTGTCATTCAGACAAGAAGTGCGTGCTTGGATTTCATAGTCTCCATCCGGTAATCCTAAGCCGGCAATATCCCAATCGAAAGTAAACTCCGTAGTAGTAATGCTTTCGACATTGGTTTCTCCATTGGCAATGAGATCATTGAGAATGGTGATACTACTGACAAAGGTTCTTAGGTTGGTCCAGCTAGGAGCTCCCTTCATTCGATATTCGAGATCGATGCGCTCAAAATTATCTACATCGGTATCGAAGGATTGAAGTTCTATGGTTAAGGGTACCGATTCGCCCGCTACATTGTAGGCGTTTTCACCATTGATCACCCAATTGTTTTGAGGGGATAAAATATCCACCTTAGAACAAGATTCGATAAAGCTAGCAGAAATAAAGATTTCAGCCGATAGATCGTCGTCACACATGGATTCGAAAACAATTCGAATATCTTCATACTCGTATACATCTCGAGCTCCTTTTTCAAGCGTTAAAGTGTATTGAACAGTATTGCCACCGTCCATATAGAAAGGTGTTCCCGTTTCATCAAGATTGATGATGGCATTATCGGGATTGGTGGTCTGATCCACATACAAGATAAAGTCGGATTCTTCAGGTTCCAAAACAGAGTCGTTTCGAAGACTTAGAATAAACTCAGCTGCTTCGGCTTCTTGAACTCCAGCTATACTGGTTTGTTCTGCCTGAATCAGCGGTACTTCTACGGGGACTGTCCCTTTGGATAATTCTACACGATCATCCTCTTCTAGTGGGTCGATTCTGGTCGTAGGATCATCGCTTAAGGGTTGCTCTTGTTGATTGAAGAAGTAGGACATACTTGCTTCTTCCACCGGACAAGAAGTTTCACCTCCTTTAGTCACGAAAATAGGTCCACTTCCGTCGAAAGCGTTTACAACATCCACACTAAGTTTGTTGTAATCGTCCCCATCTACAAGGCTGTAAGCTACCTCAACCGAATTAGACTTGGTGTCATTTCCACTAAATTCCCATGCGGCTGTACTGGAATTTTTCAAGTTGAAGGTGGTACCTGAACCAGCGATGTCAACTCCAATTTCGAGTCCAATACTGGCATTGAGTTCATAGGTAAATGAATAATCCTCAGAAACTGTTTTTGCCGTGGTGATGGACTTAGAAATTTCTCCAACTCCCGAATCGAATGAAATATTTTCATAGAAGTTTTCATTGATCAGGTTTAAAAGAGTTAGACCATCAGGGCTTAAATTGGAGGTGTCAATGGACTTTGGAGTGCCATCTTCGGTCTCATAAGAAACAGCACCCTCAGAAATAATCTGATTGAGGGCATCTTCTCCAGTAAAGATATTATCAAAAGACTCTAGAACTTCATTTTTCAAGCGCCCTCTATTGGCATTCGCTAAGTATTTGCGTCTTTCATTGGTTTGAATTACGCGTCTCCAAAGATTGAACTGAGAATAATACCAGGATTTTGGTTTGAGGTCTCCATCGATTTCCAAGGGACAATCTGCTGTTCCGGCATCTATACATTCCCAATTTTCATAAATCTCTTTATAGAAAGGGATGATTTCATCCAATAATTGTCGTTGAGAATAGACAAAGATGGTTTTTTGTTCCCCAGGAGAGAAGAATAAAGCCTTGGCTTTGGAAATATACATGGTCCCCGAAGTGGTATTGATCGCCACTGAAAGGTTTCCATTGGTATCGGTTACTACTCCTGTGGTACCTTTGAGGTTATCCATGATGCCGTAGTACTGGTTGTAGGATGTCCCGATGTAAAGATCTGCGTCGGATCCCACCCAATCGGGGTCTTCACTTGTAGAAATAGTTTGCTCAAAGGTGTACTCAGTTGTCAGCTCTCGTCCATTGCTGGTGCCAAACTTAAATCCAATACCAGCCTGAATTGCAGCGTAGTTTTCATTTTCGACAAAGGGCCCTAGAAGTCCTCCACCGACACCGGTTTTAAGTCCAACTTTTACTTCCACTTCTCCTTCGGTTTCATTTTCGAAAGAGAATCCTTGATTTCTAGAGATAGAAATGGTGGAGCCTTTAGTGATGGAAGCTGAGCTTTCGGAACCTGGAGGGTCTCTAAGAATAATATCCGGAATCTCAGGTCCAGAAGTTTCAAAGGTTGTTCCTCCACTGGATTTGGACCCCAGAATAACTCCATTGGGTTGATATCCACTAATGGTGATGTCATTACCATTCAAACGATACACCATATTGAGCGTTTGCAAGAAGGATGCATTGACATCTGTATTGGGGGTGCCGGCTTTAAAATGGTAGGTGATCATACTTGGATCGTCCTGATCAACTCTTTGATATTCGCCACCAGCTCTCGTTTCAGCAAGGTTGTTGGTGACTACAAGTTCGCCATCGGTTACGGGAACTACATCTACTTGCTCGTTTTGAGCTTTTTCATAGTTGGTATAGCGTTCTTGTTTTTGAACATCAATAGTATACCAACCTCCCTGTGCATAGACATTGTAGCTGGTATTAGAGATGGTGTAGGTCTGGTCATTGATTTCCAGACTGGTCTCCGATGTTTGTTCCATCACCCGAATTTCTGGATCGGCTCTATAGACAAATTTCGACTGATAGTGATAGGGATCAGAAGAGGCAATAGTATCCCCCTGATGAACAAAATGATCTTCTGTAGCGATGGGAATGCTACTAAAGTTTAAGATTTTGTTCGTGTCTAAAAATCTTCGGACCGTAGTATTTTGCTGACTCGGAATGTATAAATCGTTTTGGTCCAATTCATATTTAAGCGGTAGCAATTGAACTTTAAATTCTCCCGTATCTACATGGGTAGAAAAGGTCGTTTTATATTCGTTGGTAATCGTAGTTACCCCGGGTTGTCGATACCCTAGTGTAATGGATGCTGTACCAATATTATTCACAGAAGAATAAATAATTTCTTCAGCAGTAGGGGACTCCTGATAGCTGGCAACTCCCTCTAATCCAAATCCGAGAAGTTTTTCAGCTTCGGTGGTTCCTCCGACGACACGACCTACATAATCTACTTTGGTATTGTCCAAAAAGACCACTTCTTCTTCTTGATCTTCAAAGAAATCGAATAGAGTGACGACCTCTTTGGTTTCACCACTTTCAATGATGGTATCGTTTTTCGGGTATTTACCTCCATGTTCAAAAATATGTCCATTTTTAAGGACCTTAATGGTGTGTAATCCAATAGGTACCTCAATGGTAAATCGTCCTTCCTGATCGGTTTCTACCGGTAGGTTTTGGCTGGAGATCACGATTTGGTTATCGACATAAATATTGGCTCCTTCCAACGGAATCGGAGCGTATCTGTTGAGACGAACGATGGTACTACTTTCTGTACCCGTTCCAAACTCAGCCCAATATTCCCCTTTGGGATATTTGAGGTCTCCAACCACATAAGCATTATAAGCTTCGTTGTCTTTGATGTCTCCAGTGACATCGTCAGAGTCTGGTCCTTCCGGGAAAATACCCCGGCTATCATACAGGATTCTCCCTCTAAAGGTAAAGGACGACTTATCGGTAAAGTCAACGTTATTGAGAACTTCGGAGCCTTCACCAATAAAGGCGAGTTCTTGGTTGGGAGAGAATTTGTGTTTCCCTAATGAAGGGGTTATCAAATAGGTCTCTCCTGTTCCTTGATAAGGAACGGCTGCCACAACATAATTTCCATTTTCGTCTGTAACTCCTTGAATTCCTAATTGTTCAAAGGTTGGTTTTTCTGACTCTTCCGTTTCCCAAGTGGGCATTTGGTCGTCATCTTCAAAATCGTCCGAATCCAAATAAGCGTCGTTTCCGTAAAAGGTAAACCCTCTATGGGCTAAGTCGTAGGAGTGGAAGCCTGTGGTTTCGTTGAATCGTAAATAGGTATGAATATTCTTTTCATTCCCTTTAAGATATCGCTTAAAGTCTTTCAGGATTTCGTCTGAGGTTTGTGGGGCACTGTAAAAACGTACTTCGTCGAAGTAAGCCTCTATGCCTCCTCCGATTTTTATAGACATAAAGCTTTGCGAATTGCCTTGACCATCCATACTTACGTCTACTGTTCCACTTCCAGAAATGGCCAGAGTTGTTGTGGCTACAGTAGAGGATGCATTTTCCGAAACCACATTATCGGCCACATAATCATTGATGATATCAATGTAGTCGGCATCTATCTTTCGGCCATTAACAAAGAATTCTGGATCGCTATTCGCATCAAAATTGATCGTAATATGGTTGAACTGCTCATGGAACTCGGTAACGGGGGCCATGATATCATCCCCTTTATTGTCGATTTTCCCATTCGGGTAGTACCCACTTAGTGCTATGGAATAATCCTCGTAACTAAGGGTCAGAGTGGTTAGGGACTCTATCCCCAATTCCACAAAGGACATTTCTCCTGCAGAAGATTTTAATGCGAATAGAGAAATATCAGGTGTAATGGTATTTGTACTGGTGGCAACGGGTGCAGAACGGGGTTTTACCCAGGTCTGAAGCGAAAATTTATCCGCTAAATTTTCGTGGAATTTAGGGATGGTAATATACCCAGTAGCCGGGACCAATAAGGAGCTGCCAAAGGCGGTATATCCCCCCTCAGGAACAGCAGAAATGGTTACATTTTTTACAGGGTTTCCACCTTCATAGGAAACATTTCCAGTAATGATCCCTGTCGGATTTCTATAGCCTATCGCCTCAATGTAGGTGTCATAGAGGGTATCGGGGTCTCCTGTTACTACCCCTAGAGCTTTAATTTTATAGCGATATAATTGTCCTCCATCGGTGCTCAGATCGGTAAAGGTATTTTCACTGCTGCTGACATTTTTGATGGGTAAGCCCCAACTAGGGTTGGTAGATTCTATATCCTCTGTCCGATAGATTTCGAAACCGGTGATACGGTCCTGATTGTTATAAACACGCCATTCCAATTCGACTCGGTCGCTGTAATAGCCTTTAGAAGCGGAAACTCCCTTTTCGCCATTAGAACCAATGAGTTGAAATGTTTTGGGCAGATAAGAAACGCCCCAAGGGAATCCAAAGTCGTAGGATAAATTTTGGGTGTAGGTCAATTGATCCGAAGAATCGAAGGGAGGGGTGGTCATGATCCCAAAGAAAGGTACCCCTACATGCATAGCTGCCTCAGCTAGGTTAAAGGTGGTGTTGGTAGTCGAATTTCGGTAGGTGATTTCTACTAGATCTAAACGGAAATAATTACTATTGAGATTGTAACTGTTGTTCGTATGCCAGTTGGTTTCATCACTAAAAAAAGTGTCGTTTAGCTCCGATGCAGTCGGGGTTGGTGATCCGAAAGAATATTGGCTATAGGGAGCACGATAGTCGTAGTAGTACGTTTTTCTGGAATTTCCTTGGCGGTATTGCAAATCTCCATTGTTCAATCGAAATTCTACTGCTACGGCATATCCATCATATCGGGTGTAGTAAGACGATTGAGATTGTTTTTGGTGATAGATCCAATATTTGGCTTTGATATTTCCAGCCACAGTTGTGGTAGAAGCTTCAAAAATCCCACCATTTCGAGGCTCAAACGATTCCCCGGTAAAGTTGTGGGTTGGGGGGGAGGAAATAAATCTATTGGCAAAGCTGATTCGATTTAGATCAATTTCGTTGTAAGCACTAACTCCGGTAAGGAGGGTCACCCAGTCCGAAGAATAAGTCGTGTCCGATTCGGTGTTTAAAGAGGCCGATGTAGTAATCGATATACTACTAAATTCTTTGATTTCAGCTGCGGCCGAAATCACAGATTGTACGCCTTCTTGTTGCCCAAAACTTAACAATGAGCACAAAAGTGTACAAATAAGAGAATAAGATTTAAATTTCATAAACCTTGATTAAATTTTAATAATCCAGTTAACTCCGACGTTTTTGGGACGCATTCCCCAGTCAACACCTCCGCCACCACTGCCTTGGGAATCGTTTCCTAAGCGACTCCACCCCCCGCGATAGCTTGTATTGCCACTCACCGTATGGGTATGGTTTCCGGCATATCCAGATCCAGCTGCACCCTCAGTATTGTCGGATTGAAGGCCTTCGTCGCTGCCACCAGATGTGGTCAAGTGCCAGCGATCTCTTTGGCTGGATCCTCCATAGTCTCTGGGGAGTGCATGTCTGTGATTCCCATTTTCGGTGGTTGTGATGTTAACACTGTGATTGTGACTTTCAGTTCGGTCGTCTTGTTTGGATAATAGACTGGGTCCAGACCAATTTCTGCCAAAACGAGAAGAGGTTCCTGTACCTCTTAAAAAGTGTGCCCGCATATCGGGGGTTGTTCCACCGATGATTTGTCTCAAACTTTGATGAAAATAGTCGTTGGGAATCGAGGAGCCGTCACACCAGAGCCAGCCTGGAGGTAATTCGTCTCCCATATAGGCCATAATGGTCCCCGAAGGCATCCCGTTTTTGGCATAAATAGAATAGGGAACGGAATATAACTTTTGGTCAAAAATTACCGTGCCTTCCGCTGTAACTGACATATATGCAGGTTTTTGGACCATAGTGTTGATCTCGCTAGAAGTCAGTTCTAGAACATAAGAGAAAACACCCATAGCATCAGTTTTTAGAGAAGCATTCTTGGATAGAATACTTGATGTAGCGGTGTCACTTGTGTAGTTGTAAACGGTTATAGTGACGGGAATATTGACAATACTACTGACAGGTGTGCTGCTGTTGTCTTTTAGGACCCCTTGTATGGCAATGGAAGAGCCATTAACGATTGCCTGCGCTTGGGATAAGAATGAAAAACTTAAAAGTCCCAATAAAAGGAAATATTTTTTCATGTTTTTAAATTTTAATGATCCAAACGATACCGTAGTTTACGGGTCTGTTTTCGTCCCCACTTCCAGCATCAGAAGTGTTTCCACTGACGGTATGGGTATGGTTCCCGGCATAGCCTGACGCTGTAGCATCATCACTTGCAAGGCCTTCGTCATCATTTCCAGAAGTTGTTAAATGCCAACGGTCTCTTTGATCGGATCCACCATAATCTCTTGGAAGTGCGTGTCTGTGATTCCCTGCACTACTGGTAGTGAGATTGATGGAGTGCCTGTGTTGCCACATCTGATCGTCTTGGAACTGCCCCACATCGGGTCCGGTGGCGTAGTCTCCGTCTGCAGTCCCTGATCCTCGCAAAAACATTCCTCTTAGATCCGGAGTGTTTTGTCCTACAATATCTCTTAAGGCCTGATATTCTGCTCCAGAGGGGATAGCATTTCCATCACATTTGAGCCAGCCATTAGGTACGGTATTACTGGTATGAGCAATGATACTTCCGGTTGGTGCTCCGTTACTGGCAAACAGCGCATAAGGAACCGCATGAAGCTTTTCGTTGGTAAATACGACGTCATCTTGACTGATTTTTAAATAAGCCTCTGAATTAGCAATTTTCACATAGGCCTCTTGGCTGATATCTATGACTGTAGCAAATACACCAAAGGCGTCTGTATTTACAGTGCCCGTGCTTTGAATAATGAGTTCTTCACTATTTCCAGTGCCCAAATAATAAATTTTAAAAGAGAGTTCTAAATTTTGTTCGTTGGATAAAGCAGAGTTGTTTTCATCTCGAGCAATTCCTTGAACCGAAATTCCTGTGGAGGTAACATTGGCTTGACCAAATGAAAAATGCATTCCCAAAAGGGTGAACACACAGAACTTAAAAAACAGTCTCATATGATGAGTTTTATTAAATTAGTAAATTATGTTCAAATTTCTTGATAAATTCCTTATCAACCAAATAAATAGGATCATCTCAATAGGATGAGATTATATTTTCAGGGGGGGTAGAAATAGATAAGTCTACACTAATTTCTCTCAGTAGATTAAATTGAGATGATATCAATAAATAATTTAAAAGTCATCTACAAACTAGAAATCCAAGATCATTTCGAATCTTTTTCGGAGGTAGAGTCTTTATCTTTTTTCTTCTTTTTTTTAGGTTTTTCGAAGCTGATTTTTAAAGCTAAAATATGATGGTTCTGATCGACCTCATACATTTCTTGGTTGTGTTCAAAGATGTACCGAAATCCGACCGTGGCTCCTTTCCCCCATTTAAATTTACTTCCTATTCCATATCTAAAAGCCCTTTCCGCTGTATTTGAATTTAAGGTTTCAAGATATTCGAAGTAAAACTTGGGATCCAGTTGCCAGTTTTTAATCTTCCATTCATAAGAAGGCCGGAAACGCCAACGTTGTTTTTTGCGATTTTCCCGGTCGAGTGATACCCGATTCTGATACCCTAGGCGTAAGGCTAAATTCCCGTGAGGAATCTTAAACTTCTTTTCCAGATTGAATCGATAACGAATCATATTTTCAAAACCTTGAATACCCCCTTTGGTATCATTTCGGTATTGATAGCGTAGTTCGCCCCCAATTTTCCAACGTTTTTTGGGACTGTAAAAAAATGCAGCTTCCGTGATATGACTATCTACATTATCCAGATCGTCTTTCATCCGGAACAATTGAGCAAACTCCGCATCCCAGCGTTTGTTCAATTGAGTTTTGTATTCCACTGAGGTCCATAGTTTAGATGAATTTTCTTGGGCAGAGCTGGAAAGATAGACCATGCAAAACCCCACCATAAATATGTATTTTTTAAGCATACAGGATTAGAGATAAATATGAATTACGACCTGATTCAGAACCGTATCGATTTTAACAATTCTATAATTGTCTATTGGAATATCTAGATTTTCTTTTTGAAGCTCTAATTGCTTTTGTATGTTTTGTTTTAAGCCAGTTTTAGAGTAGGGGAGTTGTAAGACAATTCGGTCTTTGTTGTTATTGTCGTATGGATAAATTCTAGAGTTGTATGCAGTTCTCAACAAAAAACGTTCTCCTAAAAAGATGGAAAGAAGGACGAAAAAATTGATAGAAATTAATTCGGTAAGTGATAAAAATTCATCCGAAAGCGCATTGATTACCGCCATACCTATGGTGATGAATAAATAGGTCATTTCTTCTGTCGCCAGGGGTTCTGTTCGGTATCGGATGATTCCGAAAATGGCAAATAATCCCAAGGCCATTCCTAGGTTTAGATCGAAATTTTTAAGGGTGTAACACAAAAAATAGACGATGATACTAATCATCAAAAAGGTAAACGAAAAACGACCTAAGCGTGTATGTGCTGATGCAACTCTGATCAAAAGACCGATAAACATCAAATTGACCCCTAAACGCAGTATGGCTGAGGGCCAATCCATTACGGTTTCACTCAACATAAAAAACATCCCCTTGGTTTTTGTAAATATAAAATTTCAAAAGAAATAAATTGTTTTCACCGGTGAGATTCATTTTCTATCCACCTCCGCAGATTGACTAATACTCCTAAAATGATGCAATCGGGTTTGAAATAGGCGTGTTAAAAAACACCTTTCGAAAAAAACGGGATTGAGAATAAATGATTAGTTTCGAACCATTTTGAGCATTAGCAACATAGTTGACTCCATGCCATGAAAAAAATAAGTTTACTGGCCTGTGTTGGTCTGTTATATCTGGGATGTAATACCGATGATCCTTCCACTCCGGAAGTGCCCGTTGAGAACGAAGCTGTAGAAGCCGTTCATAGCCCCGAACCTTCGAATCGATCCAGTGCTGTGCCTTTGGAAGGAAGGCTGTCTTTTACACCGGGAGATCATACCTCTGCCAGTGCCACCTATAAATTGTATATAGATACAAACCAGAACCCCACAACAGCTCAAAATTTGGGTGGAAGTGCCTATTATGACTACAGTGATTTACAACCCAATACAACCTACTATTGGAAAGTAGCTACTTTAGAAGACAATGTTGTCGAAGTGATTTCTCCTGTTTGGCAGTTCGAAACTATTGTTGTTCAGCCCGTCAATATTGAATCCCCTTCGCATCAGTCTACCAGCATTGCTTTAAATGGGAGTATCTCCTTTTCTCCGGGCCAAAATACACCTTCAAATGCGACTTTTCGGCTTTTTTTTGGGACCGATCAAAATCCCACGGCCTCCTTTGATTTAGGAACCAATACAACCTATAGCTACAGCGATTTAAGTGTTAATACCAATTACTATTGGAAAGTAGAAACACTTTTGGATAATCGAGTTGTTGCTCGCTCGGATATTTGGAAATTTACCACGGAACGTGTCATCAATAGTAATGCAGCCCCCTCCGAAAATTTTGACCTATCGACTTGGAAGCTAACCCTCCCTATCAGTAGGAGTGATGACCCAAACGATTCTTCATTAGAAATTAGTGTTTCTGAACTCAACAATCAGTATAGCCACCCGGAGTATTTTTATACTGCAGACGACGGAGGAATGGTCTTTCGCTGTCCTCCACGAGGAGCCACTACCTCTGCTAACACCTCTTATGTACGTACGGAACTGCGCGAAATGCTTAGAGGAACCGATACGTCAATTCCGACCCAAGGGGTCAACGGAAATAATTGGGTTTTTGGAAGTGCTCCGCAAGCAGATATAGATGCAGCAGGTGGCTATGATGGTCATATGGAGGCTACCCTTGCAATTAATGAAGTGACTACGACCGGAAATTCAAGTCATATTGGTCGGGTGGTGATTGGACAAATCCATGCCAATGATGATGAGCCTATACGGGTGTACTACAGAAAATTACCCAATAACGATAAGGGAACCATATACTTTGCTCACGAACCTCGAACCGGTTCAGAAATTTACATAGACGATATGCTTGGATCGCGCAGTTCTTCAGCTTCTAATCCGAGTGATGGAATTGCCCTAAACGAACGCTTTACTTACGTGATTGACGTGGTCGGGAATCAACTCACCTTTACTTTATCTCGTGCAGGAAAAGCAGATATTGTAAGAACGGTGGATATGAGCAATAGCGGTTTCGATGCTTCTGGACAATACATGTATTTCAAAGCAGGTATTTATGTACAGAACAATACTGGGAATAGCGATGACTTTACCCAAGCCACTTTCTATCGTTTGGAAAAGTCACATTCGAGGTAATATATCACCTACAGCATTCCCAAGATATTGAAGCGACTAATTCTTGATTTAATCGTTTTTTAAGAAATATCCTTCATTGGAATAAGCCTTGTCACTGACTTCTATGGAAGCCGTTTTAAACCAAACCTCTGCATAGTTGCCATCGGCGTATTGTTTGGTAATATCACCGCCATGAGTTTGGGCATTAGAGCACCAATTTTTATTCATTTCGCGAGGCTTGCCATTGGTTTGATTGTAGGACCCTAACTTAAAAAAGAGACCTTCCTCTGCATAAGCATTTTTGCGTTCAACACCATCTTGTCCTATGGGGACAAACAATTGTTGGGTTTGTTCTGGAATATCTGCTGCTGTTGAATATTCAGATTGGATCAGATTTTTGGTAAATGTTTTCGTTGGGTGTCCTGGACTGCTAAATGTAAGGTACATGAGTCCTTCCTTTACCTCAATTGTATAACTGAACTCTTCGCCTAGAGCAATGCCTTCCTTGGGTTCTTCAGGAGCACTGTTTTCAGAAGAGCCTACAACAGAAAAATCGTCTCCCCAAACCGCTGTTGAATAATCCCATCGCCCCGAATTATCGGCTCCAGCGGTGTTAATTTCATAATGCCAAAAAACAGAACCTTTGCTATGCTCCGGGAATTTTTTGTAAAAAATCTTAAGGGGTTCATTTTCATGTCCATCAGCACTGTGAATTTGACCTACCACTACCGAATGAGACGCTGCTACTCGAGCATCGCCCGTAGCCGATACATGCATCACTTTAAGGGTTGCACTTAGCTTTGCATCGGTCATTGCGGACCATTTTTGGGTTTGGGCCAGCTCGGTTCGGGTGTTGTTGGATGTCCCATGGGTATCACCGGCATTGGGGGCTTTAAAAACGACCCAATTCACCTCCTTATCTTTTTTAGTGTAAAAGAAATCTTTTTGAATTAAGTCGGAAGCGTTGCCGACATTGGATCCGTCCCCTAAAATTAAATTCCAATGCTCAAAAAAGGGGATAACCTCCCCGGGAGTAGTCACCTTTTGATCTTCAACAGGCTTATTATTGATTTGTGAGGACGAAGAGGTTTTTGAGAAATTTACACAGTTTGTAAAAATGAAAAACCCTGCAATTAATCCAATGCATTGAGCGGTTTTATAGATCTTAGAATTCATATAATAGTATTGTTAAATGATCTCTTTCAGGGGCTGAAAATCCCAAAATATTGGAGTTGGTATTGTCCCTTTTGTGTTAGAGGTTACAAGTATACTCATAAATTTCATCAAGCTCATACAAAGGTTTTAGCCTCGAGTGTATTCTAGTAGGGATAATTTATTAGCTTTTTCATTGAAATAGATCGGTTTCTAAGCATGCTTTAAAGGTTCCGTATTTGATTTGTGGGAAATTATCATTTCTAATGAATGTCATATATTAGGCATTCATCCATAAATCAATCTTCGTTGATCTATATTCTCTTATCTACTATTTTATTTGGATTTTTAGATGCGCTATGGAAACCTCTAATCGATGAATTGGGCCATCTGAACACTCTAATCCATAGAACGCTGCTCACAACAACGGGGATCGGCATCTATTTTTTATTTACCGAAATATGGGTAGGGGATTGGCTTATGATATTATGGACCATAGGATCCGGTATTATAGCTTTTTTTGGTCTCTTTTTTTTGACAAAAGCTTTTCAGACAGCGGGTACTATAAGTATTGTTTTTTTAAATGTTTGTACCATCCTGGTGGGACAACTAAGTTCTCGATTGCTATTCGATGAATCCATCCAACTACCGCTCTACACAACTCAGCTGGTGGGTTCTGTTTTTGTGGTTTTCCTTCTTAATAATTTCCGATTTAAGATTCAAAAGGGGTTGTGGTATGGTTTAGGGGC
>WTJH01000101.1 GCA_011524915.1 Flavobacteriales bacterium
CTGCTCATGTAAATCTTGCGGATATCACCATTTTACCGACCGCCCAAGCCAGTGCCGCCCTAGTTCATCGAAATACCTAAGTTGATACGATGCTGTACACGTCTTATTGCACTGTAATGACCCCATACATTCCGTTGTGGAGGGAACATTGGTAGTAGTAACTTTAGAATTAAGTAAACTCATCTAACATGAAAATATATTTAGTTGGTTGAGGGCAAAAAAAAACCGCAACGTATTGTTTAGCAATACGATGCGGGTATCTGATGTGATCGCGATAGGATTCGAACCTATGACCGGCTGCTTAGAAGGCAGCTGCTCTATCCAGCTGAGCTACGCGACCTTTAAGAGAATTTGCGGAGAGACAGGGATTCGAACCCTGGCAACGCTTACACGTTGACAGATTAGCAATCTGCTCCATTACCACTCTGGCACCTCTCCTTGAGCTTTCGCTTATGGCTGCAAAAATACATCTTCACCCGAAAACCTACAACACTTTATTCAGGATATTCTACACGAAGCTGAAATTGATTGACCATTTTTTGGGTTAATACCTTTTTGGATCGTTCGATTTCGGCTAAGGTAATATCACAAAAATCGAATTGGCCCTCTTCTTTTTGGCGTTCAATAATTTTTTCAATAAAGGCTTTTAACTCTTCTAACTGTGGCTGTACCAGACTTTTGGAGGCCGCCTCTACCGCATCTGCCATCATCAGGATCGCTGTTTCCTTAGAAAAAGGTTTTGGCCCTGGGTATCGGAACAATTCGGGATCGATGGTGTCTGGATCCATACTTTGCTCCTGCGCTTTTTTATAAAAGTAATACACCAAAGAAGTCCCATGATGCGTCCGAATAAAATCAATAATACGTTCTGGGAGGTTATATTTTTTAGCAATTTCTACTCCTTTGAGGACGTGAGATATAATGATATGAGCACTCTGCTGGGGTTCTAGGTCGTCGTGTGGGTTGAGCTTGCCTTTCTGATTTTCAGAAAAATAGGTAGGGTTTTCCAATTTTCCAATGTCGTGATACAAGGCTCCTACGCGAACCAAAAGCGTATTGGCTCCAATTTCGTCTGCAGCCGCCTCGGCTAAATGTGCCACTTGAATGACATGATTAAAGGTTCCCGGGGCTTTGTCCGCTAAAACTTTTAATAAAGGGGTTCGGGTATCCGACCATTCGAAGAGTGTAACATCTGAAGTTAAGCTAAATAAGCGCTCGTAGATATAAATCAGCGGTTGAACAAAAAGGGTGAATAAGCCATTCATCAAAATAAATCCGGCAATGGTCAACGTATCCAAATCGAAGACTTCTCCCTGAATCAAATGCATGGCTACATAAGCCAACAAATAGACCAATACAATTTGAAAAACAGAAATAAAGATATTGGCACGTCGGTGCAATTGGCCTGCCCCTTGGAGGGTTACCATCCCCGCCATAATTTGCATGACCACAAATTCGAAACTGTTGGGAGCCATAAAACTTACCAAAAGGACCGAAAGCACATGCGTAAATAGACCTATACGAGGATCAAAAAAAGCTTTTAGCGTTAAGGGCAACACACAGAATGGCAGGGCATAAATCAGGCGTTCGTCGATTCCAATGACAACAGAAGCCGCACTAAAAACCAACAGTACATTAAACAATATAAACCCTAACTGTCGATTGTCCACAAAAATATTGGGTCGGTATTTAGAAACAAACAAAAACAACATGCCCACAATCAGGATAATGACAATCAAAAGTCCTCCGGACAGAGCGGCCAATTGGCGGGTATTTAACCCACGTACTTTGTATTCCGCCTTCAAAGATTCTAATCGTTGAAATTCTTCGGCGCCAATAAGCGCCCCCTGAGCCACAATCAATTCCTCTTGAGCTACAAATCCTTCGGTTAGAGCGATTTCTGAAAACCGTTGATCGACATCCAGCTGGGTAAAAACTTCGTCGACCTGGAGATTGGGCTGAATCACTTCGAAGAGTAAATTATAGATCTGATTTTGAGCGCTTAAAGGAATGCTGAGCGAATCTAAAACCATTTTTGTTTTGGACTCTAGGCGTTCTGGTCGCAGCACTTTAGAGGCTTGTAAGCTCAATTCTTGCTCCTGATCGATGAGTATCCAAGGCTCTGGCTCCTGAAAAGCTATAGGAAGGATACCGTTATCCATAAAGCTTTGTAGCAAGGAAGAAGATAGCTGGGCATACTTTCGCTTTCGTGCAGGCGGATAGCTTTGGAAATAGGATTTGGAGATTTCCGAAAAACGCTCCTTCATTTGTTGATTGGAAGCTTGCTGCTTTCTAAAATACAGTCTTCGTTCTTTCAGTATACGCTCCTGCTCTTCCAAAAGCTCGGCTTGAGACTTGAGAATTGGGAAGGCAAAAGGTGCCACTAAAGAAGAATGATCCCAAGTTTGCCCCTTTTGATAGGACCAATTGAATTGGTTTTGTTTTGGAAAAAAGTAAAACACCAGGGCACTACTCAACAGAAATAAAAATATTTTCGTGAGGCGGTTACGTCTGAGGTAGGAAGACCAAAACTTATTTTTTAAAGCCATAAAAGGGAAAAACCTAAGTGTTTAAATATTTTAGGGAAAGTAACAAAATGAAATCAATTTCTCTATTTTTGTGTGGATTCACCTCGGGATATTCGCATTTTGAATTTCGGAATTTGTCACCTCAGTATCGTTCCGCTCAGACAAGAGCAAAGCCACCAAAGCGAATTGGTGAGCCAACTCCTCTATGGAGAACTCTTTAAAATTATTGAAACGCGAAAAAAATGGGTGAAAATACGATCCGCTTTGGATCGCTATGAAGGCTGGATTGCCGTAGGGCAATTTCAAAACATAGATCAGGAAAAGTATAAAAGCCTTCAGACGGTTCCACCGCGCTACAACACCAACTTTATCGGATATGTATCGGATGCTCAAGACATCCTCTTTCCACTCCCATTGGGCGCAAACTTGGCCATGGCCGAGTTTTTAGAACATCGAGAAGTAGACCCAGCACCTGCTTCAAATGAAGCCAAAGGAATTGTCTCAACAGCCTTTATGTATCTCAATTCCCCTTATTTGTGGGGTGGGAAAACACCTTTTGGGATCGATTGTTCGGGTTTTACCCAAATGGTCTATCGAATGAATCATATCGATATCCCTCGAGATGCCTATCAGCAGGCCGAAAAAGGAACAACCTTGAGTTTTATTGAAGAAGCTCAGCCGGGAGATTTAGCTTTCTTTGACAATGCCGAAGGGAAAATTGTTCATGTGGGAATCTTATTGGAAAACAATCATATCATCCACGCCTTTGGACAAATCCGTATCGATCGAATCGATCAGACCGGAATTTTTAATCAATCCTTGATGCAACATACGCATCGACTTCGATTTTTAAAATCTTACGTATAAAAAAACCGCCCGTAGGCGGTTATTTAAGTGTTTGGGAAAACAATTTATTCTCCCAATAAAGCTTTCATGGCTTTAAATCCTTCTGTGTCGCCTAGAGTTCCGTAGATATTCATAAGCGTACGAACGGCATTTTCATTCTTGTTGAGATCCACAATTTTCTTTAAAATTGGAATACACTCCTGGTAAAGATCTTCACGTTCTTTTTTAAGAACTTCGTATCGAGCATTGTCGGCACGTGAATTTCCGAGGCTATTCATTTCTTCGACCAAGCCTGCTTCACCTTCAAGAATGACAGCAACTAAATTTAAATATCCCGACTCAAATGTTGGATCGATCTCAATAGACTTTTCGTAATATTCGCGAGCGGCTGCCGTATCTCCTAAATCAGCATTGACCACCCCTAAGTTAAAATACAAATTTGCGTTGTTGGGGTCTTGTGCAATAGCCTCTTGCATAAGAGCTTTAAACTTTTCCTTTTCGTCTAACTCAATGTAAATATTGGCTTCTGTAAGTATTAAGTTTAGATCGTTTGGATTCTCCTTTCTAGCGTCTGCAACTGCCGAAATAGCCTTTTCGTTGTCTCCCAACTGGGAATAAATCAAGGCGATATTCTTAACTATTTCAGGAAATCTAGATTCGGTTTGCTCTTCCCGTAGATTGGTGTAACTTTTTGTTTTTGCGTAGAGCTTATATTCGGATTCAGAAACTTCGGTTTCATTTCCTGAAGCAACTTCAGTCGCATAGTATTTGGTTGTGATCCCATCATATTTCATCTCTTTTAACTGAAGATAGTAATCCAAAGCCTTTTCATAAAGTTTCCCATTTACGGCAGACGAAGCTGCGTAATACAAGTATTCTTTATTGTTTTCTGGGTCAAAAGTATAGGCCAAATACAGCTTAACAGAAGACGAATCGTAAGCTTCTTTTTGGTTGTCCTCAATAGCACTGTTGATGATATCGTTGAGCAGTGTTTGACGCTGATTTCCCCATTCAGATGCTAGGGAACTTTCGTTCTTGACAGCTTCATAGAGGTTGAATGCATTTTCAAATTCTCCACGCGCTTGCGCAATCTTTCCTTCTAAAAAGGTTTTCCGCGCTTGTTCTTTGGGTTTAGCGGCTTCAAAAAGAGCGGCATTACCTTCTAAAATCGCTGCAGCACCATCGATATCGTTGGCGATGTAGAGTTTTTCGGCTTGTTTAAGCTCTTTTTTTTGGGCTTGTAATCCGAATGCACAAAGGGCTAAAGGGATTAATATGAATTTTTTCATGAGTCGAAATTAAATTTTTGCAAAATTAGGGATTATTGGACAACTGTATCGTCATTTACATCTAAATCCGAAACGTCATCCACATCTTCATCGTTCTTCATCACCTTTGCCACAGCGGCAATTTCATCGGATCCTTTGATGTTGATCAATCGAACGCCCTGAGTGGCACGTCCCATAACTCTTAGATCGCTGACAGCCATTCGAATGGCTACTCCAGATTTGTTGATAATCATGAGATCGTCTTGGTCGGTAACGCTTTTGAGGGCAACCAAAGGACCGGTTTTATCTGTAATGGTAATGGTCTTGACTCCTTTTCCTCCCCGGTTGGTGATACGATAATCTCCCAGGTCTGAACGTTTGCCATAGCCCTTTTCGGATACCACAAGGATATTGGCGTCCATATCATTGACAGCTACCATCCCAACAACTTCGTCTTGAGCGTCTGCTAATGTAATTCCGCGAACTCCAGAAGCTCCACGTCCCATGGGTCGTGTTTTACTTTCCTCAAATCGAATCGCTTTCCCAGATTTAACAGCCAAAAGAATTTGACTTTGTCCAGTGGTCAGTTTGGCTTCTAGCAATTCGTCCTCATCCTTGATGGTGATGGCATTAATTCCATTGGCTCTCGGGCGGGAATATTGCTCTAAAGAAGTCTTTTTTACTTGGCCTTTTTTGGTAACCATCATCACATAATGGCTGTTGGTATATTCTTCATCTCTCAGGTCTTGAGTGTTGATGAATGCCATAACCTTATCGTCCTGTTCAATATTGATCAGGTTTTGAATAGCGCGGCCTTTGGAGGTTTTGGAACCTTCGGGAATCTCGTATACACGCAGCCAAAAACATTTTCCTTTTTGTGTAAAAAAGAGCATGTATTGGTGGTTGGTTCCCATAAAGAGGTGCTCCAGAAAATCTTCGTTTCGGGTAGTGGAAGCCTTTTGCCCCACCCCTCCTCTATTTTGAGTTTTATATTCGTGTAGGGGAGTTCGTTTGATATAACCCGCATGAGAAATGGTGATGACAACTTTCTCGTCGGGAATCATGTCTTCAACACTAAAATTACCTCCCGCATATTCGATTACAGAACGTCGCTCATCGCCATATTTTTCTTTGACCTCAATAAGTTCGTCTTTGATGATATTCATTCGACGCTCTTTATTGGCTAAGATATCTTTAAGATCAGCGATTGTTTTTTGCAATTCATCGTATTCCGCTCGTAGTTTGTCCTGTTCCAGACCTGTGAGCTGGCGCAAACGCATTTCTACAATTGCTTTGGCTTGGCGTTCACTTAGCTCAAAGGTTTCGATCAACTTGGTACGAGCTTCATCTGCATTGGCAGAGGAACGGATCAAAGCAATAACTTCGTCTATATTATCCGAAGCAATGATGAGTCCCTCTAAGATATGTGCACGCTCTTCCGCTTTTTTGAGTTCGAATTCTGTTCGTCGAACCACCACTTCGTGTCTGTGCTCCACAAAATGATAAATCAAATCTTTAAGATTCAACAGTTGAGGACGCCCATTAACGAGAGCAATATTGTTCACACTAAAAGAAGACTGAAGAGCTGTGTACTTGTAAAGCTTGTTCAGAACAATATTTGGGATAGCATCGCGCTTAAGTACATAAACAACACGCATTCCCTTACGGTCAGATTCGTCCCGAATATTACTAATCCCTTCGATCTTTTTGTCGTTGACCAATTCGGCAGTCTTACGAATCATTTCCGCCTTGTTGACCTGATAGGGAATTTCAGTCACAATAATGCATTCGCGACCATTAACTTCCTCGATGGTTGCCTTCCCTCGAAGCACTATCCGTCCACGACCGGTGTGGAAAGCATCTCGGACCCCGTCGTACCCATAAATGGTTCCTCCTGTAGGAAAATCTGGAGCCTTAATGGTTTGCATTAGGGTATCTATGTCAATATCCGGGTCATCGATATAGGCCACTGTCCCATCAACAACCTCACTTAGGTTGTGAGGCGGCATATTGGTGGCCATCCCTACAGCAATTCCAGAAGCCCCATTGATCAATAGGTTCGGAACTCGTGTAGGCAATACGGTAGGTTCTTTAAGGGTATCATCAAAGTTTAACTGATGATCTACTGTATCCTTTTCAATATCGGCCATAAGGTCTTCGGATATCTTTTGCATCCGAGCCTCCGTGTATCGCATGGCAGCAGGACTATCCCCGTCAATGGAGCCGTAGTTCCCTTGTCCATCGACAAGCAAATAACGTAAACTCCATTCTTGAGCCATCCGTACCATGGTGTCATAAACAGAACTATCTCCGTGTGGGTGATACTTCCCCAATACTTCTCCTACAATACGTGCCGATTTTTTATAGGCTGTATTGGAACGAATTCCCAACTCGTGCATCCCGAATAATACCCGTCTGTGAACGGGTTTAAGTCCATCACGTACATCGGGTAAGGCACGTGACACAATGACAGACATTGAATAATCAATGTAAGCTGATTTCATTTCATCCTCTATGTTGATCGGGATGAGTTTTTCGCCTTCTACCATAGTTCTACTTGAGTTGATTGCTACGGGCTAAAATAGCCATTCGTAGGGTTTAGAAATTCATGTCGGAGCATTTTTTTGGATTATTTATCAACAAAAGCGTGCTGAAATTTAAAGGCTATTTTTTTGTTAAAACTGTTTTGTTTTTGGCTTTTTTTTTGTCAATTAGCAATAAAGGTTAAGAATGGAATACTTTTTGTTCTTAATGCTATGTACTAATAAGAATGCGTATGGATGATAATTTTTCTCCCAGAGTAAAAGAAGTGATCTCAAACAGTAAAGAAGAAGCCCTTCGTTTGGGGCACAACTTTATTGGAACGGAACACTTAGTCCTGGGAATTTTAAGAGACGGAGGTGGGAAAGCCATTCACATATTGAAGTCAATAGACATTGATCTAGAAGATCTACGCAAACGGGTAGAGATTCTTAATCCTGCAATAGCAGAAAATGCATTGGCTCTTAATGATAAACGTAACCTACACCTAACAAGACAAGCCGAAAGAGCCCTAAAAACAACTTTTTTAGAAGCTAAACTTTTTCAAAGTGAATTGATCAATACAGCTCACTTGCTCTTGTGTATTTTGAGAAATGAAAACGACCCAACCACAAAATTGCTTTCCAAATTGGATATCAACTACGATTCGGTAAAGGAACAATTCAAATTGATGTTGGCTAGTGAAGCTGATTACGATGATCTTCCTTCAGCAGCTTCTTTCCCAGAAGAAAAAGATGGTGATGACGCCGAAGAAAAAGAAAATCCATTCGCTTCTTCTGCATCAGAAACACGATCCAACAAAAAAACTAAAACACCGGTTCTAGATAATTTTGGGCGAGATATTACGGCTCTTGCAGAGCAAGACAAGCTGGACCCTGTTGTCGGTCGAGAAAAAGAAATCGAACGTGTTTCGCAGATTCTCAGTCGTCGTAAAAAGAACAATCCTATGCTTATCGGAGAACCCGGAGTAGGGAAATCTGCTATTGCGGAAGGCTTAGCCCTTAGGATCGTCAAAAAGAAAGTCTCTCGAGTGCTGTATGCAAAGCGTGTAATTAGTCTCGACCTTGCGAGTTTAGTCGCAGGTACCAAGTACCGAGGTCAGTTCGAGGAGCGCATGAAAGCGGTTATGAACGAGCTCGAAAAAAACAGAAATATCATCCTGTTTATAGACGAAATTCATACCATCGTTGGGGCTGGTGGAGCTACGGGAAGCTTGGATGCTTCCAATATGTTTAAACCCGCTCTAGCCCGTGGCGAAATCCAATGTATTGGGGCCACAACTTTAGACGAATATCGCCAAAACATTGAAAAAGATGGCGCCCTAGAACGCCGTTTCCAAAAGGTCCTGATCGAAGAAACTTCTCCAGCTGAAACGCTTGAAATTCTTCATAACATCAAAGAGCGCTACGAAAGCCACCATAATGTTGCTTACAGCGATGAGGCGCTACAGGCCTGTGTGGACTTAACAGATCGGTACATGTCTGATCGATTTTTACCAGACAAAGCTATTGATGCCTTAGATGAGGCAGGTTCTCGAGTGCATATCAATAATATGAGTGTACCCCAGGAAGTCATCGATCTTGAAAAGCGTTTGGATGAAGTCAGAGCGCTTAAGAACTCCGTTGTTAAAAAACAGAAATACGAAGAAGCCGCCAAACTCAGAGATGACGAAAAGCGCGTGGAACGATCTCTGTTAGACGCCCAAGAGCGCTGGCACGAAACTGCCAAACTGAATCGGGTGAAAGTAACCGACGAGCACATTGCCGATGTTGTTTCCATGATGACCAATATTCCGGTCAATAAAATTGTACAGTCAGAACGCAACAAACTGGCACAGCTCACAGATATCATTGGCAACAAAGTTATCGGCCAACAGGAAGCTGTTGCCAAAGTTGTCAAAGCCATCCAACGCAATCGAGCCGGTCTCAAAGACCCCGAAAAGCCGATTGGATCCTTTATATTCTTAGGTCAAACAGGTGTTGGAAAAACACAACTCGCCAAAATATTAGCCTCTGAAATATTTGACTCGGAAGAAAATCTCATCCGGATCGATATGAGTGAGTACATGGAAAAATTTGCCATTTCTCGTTTAATTGGAGCGCCTCCGGGCTATGTAGGCTATGAAGAGGGAGGACAACTGAGCGAAAAGGTACGCCGTCGCCCCTACTCTGTTATTCTGTTAGACGAAGTAGAAAAAGCGCACCCTGATGTCTTCAATATGCTGCTACAAGTGCTTGACGACGGGTTTTTAACCGATAGTTTGGGAAGAAAGGTGAATTTTCAAAACACCATCATCATCATGACCTCGAATATTGGTGCCCGAAAACTCAAAGACTTTGGAACAGGTGTTGGTTTCGAAACTACTGCTCAAAAATCTCAATCTCAAGACATCGAAAAAGGGATTATTGATCAGGAATTAAAAAAGACATTCACCCCAGAATTCCTCAATCGTGTCGATGATATTGTCATCTTTAATGCCTTGGCTAAAGCTGATATCCGTAAGATTGTGGATATCGAGGTGGCCCGTCTGATTACAAGAATCGACAAGTTGGGATATCAAGTAGAAATCAGTGATGAAGCCAGAAACTTTATTGCTCAGAAAGGCTATGATCCCAAATACGGAGCACGGCCTCTCAATAGAGCTATTCAAAAGTATATCGAAGACCTACTTGCCGAGCAAGTCGTTTCCGATAGCATTAAATCTGGAGACCAACTTATGATTGATCACCTCCCCGAAGCAGAAGTATTGAACTGTTCGATTGTTTCTGCGGAAGTTTAATGTCTTATAAATCTTAATTTAATCCACCTTCGGGTGGATTTTTTTTGGTTCCAATTCGCTGAAGATGTGAATCCCTAAAAATGTTACAAAAAAGAAAAGGAATCAAATGTAGCCTCACATTTTATAATACCTTTGCGTGATTGAACTTAAACAAATCAATAGTATTGCATAATACTCCAAACTGAATCACATGAAAGTATTGAAATTTGGGGGGACTTCCGTTGGAACTCCGGAAAGTATTTCCCATGTCATTGAGATCGTTGGTAACTCTGATCACGACCAAATAATGGTCAGTTCGGCTGTAGGTGGCGTAACCAACCTACTCCAAGCGGCCATAGAAAAAGCCACCCTTCAAGATGCTACTTTCACGACCGAATTGCAAGAGATAGAGACCAAGCACTTGAATATTATTCAGGCGCATATCCCAATCGAAAAACAAAGCAAGTCGATCAGTTTTTTAAAAAATAAACTCAACAGTTTAGAAGAACTCTTAGGAGCTGTCTATCTGATCCAAGAAGCGAGCGAAAAAACAATAGACTCCATCTTGAGCTTTGGAGAATTGATCGCCGTTCATATTTTGGAAGATATCTTTATTCAGAAAGGGATTCAAGTCCGTTTGGTTGATGCTCGTGACTTTGTGGTCACCTACCACAAAGGAGGAAAAAATCATGTTGACTTTGAAGTGACTGAGAAAAATATCCAATCCCAACTCCAAGGAGGACAAGGTTTGGTATTAGTCCCCGGGTTTATTTCACGCGACCGATCTGGAGAACCCACCACCCTAGGACGAGGGGGATCCGACTATACGGCTGCTTTAATTGCTTACAGTCTGGATGCGGCTATTTTAGAGATATGGACAGACGTTAGTGGTATGTATACTGCTCATCCCAAATTGGTTCAACAGGCACAACCCATTCCGCACTTAAGCTACCATGAAGCCATGGAACTTTCCCACTTTGGTGCCAAAGTGATTTATCCGCCGACCTTGCAACCTTTAGTAGAAAAAAATATACCGCTACGGATCAAAAATACGTTTGATGCACAAGCGGAGGGGACCCTCATCGATGAGGCCAAAAACAGAATCGACGGTACCATTGTCAAAGGAATAAGTCATATCGATCAGGTTTCGCTGATTACTCTAGAAGGTAGTGGAATGATCGGGATCCCCGGATTTTCCAAGCGCCTTTTTGAAGCCCTCTCGGCCGAGCAGATCAATGTGATCATGATTACCCAAGCTTCCTCTGAACATTCCATTTGTTTGGGAATTAATGCAGATAAAGCCGAGCAAGCCAAAGAGGTTATAGACGAAGCTTTTCAGTTCGAAATCAATGTCAACAAAGTATCTCCAGCCCGTATCGAAAACAATATGGTAAATATTGCGGTGGTTGGCGAAGAGATGAAAAATCATCAAGGAATTAGCGGTAAACTATTCAGTAGTTTAGGTGCCAATAACATCAATATCAGAGCCATTGCACAAGGGGCATCCGAACGCAATATTTCGATTATGATCGATGCTCACAACGTTACCAAAGCCCTCAATACACTTCACGAAAGCTTTTTTGAAGCTCAGGTTAAAGAATTGAATCTGTTTATTACAGGTGTCGGTAATGTAGGTGGAGAATTATTGCGTCAAATTGCTAAGCAATACGATTACCTTTTGGAACATCTCCGCTTAAAAATTAAAATCAGAGCCTTATCCAACTCTAGAAAAATGCTTCTAGATGAAAAAGGTATTTCGCTTACAGATGGTGTTACAACGCTCAACGAAGAGGGAATTGCTGCGGATCGAGAACAATTTTTTGCTTTTATCAAGCAACTGAATTTACGCAACAGCATTGTGGTAGATAATACTGCTAACCCTGAGATAGCAGCGGAATATTCTCAATTTTTAAAAAATAATATTGGAGTTGTTACCTGTAACAAAATTGCTGCAGCGGATCAATATGAGCATTATTCTAGTCTGAAAAAACTTTCGAGACAGTACAAGACTCCATATCTATTCGAAACCAATGTGGGCGCAGGACTTCCTATTATTGATACCCTGAACAATCTTATTGCCTCCGGAGATCGAATTATCAAAATCCAAGCGGTCCTTTCTGGAAGTCTCAATTTTATTTTTAACACCTTTAAGGAAGGGGTATCTTTTGCAGATGTAGTCCGGGAGGCCCAAAAAGCAGGTTATACAGAACCCGACCCCACCATTGACCTCAGTGGTGTGGATGTTGCCCGAAAAATCTTAATCTTAGCTCGTGAAAGCGGAATGACCCTCGAGCTTGAAGACATTGAAAACATCCCCTTTATTCCAAAAGCCTGTTTCGAAACTCCTGATACTGAAAGTTTTTTTACAGCGCTTGAAGCCCATAGCGACCATTTCGATCAACTCTTGGAAAAAGCGACTCAAGAAAATGCTCGAATCAAGTATGTTGCAGAATTAGTGGATGGAAAAGCTCGGGTTGGAATACAATACATTCCCGAAGGGCACGACTTTTATAATTTAGAAGGAAGTGATAATATTATCCTATTCTATACCAATCGCTATCTCAATCAGCCCCTAATCGTTAAAGGAGCAGGTGCTGGAGCAGAAGTAACAGCAGCGGGAGTTTTTGGAGATATTATCAGAATTGGACGTCAATAATGAAGGAAATACGAATATTTGTTCCGGCCTCTGTAGCCAACGTCTCCTGCGGTTTTGATGTTTTAGGATTTTGCCTCGCACCGGTTGGTGACGAAATGGTGATTCGTAAATCCTCAGAGCCTGGAATCCGAATTACAAAAATTGAAGGACAGGACCTTCCTATGGAAGTGGACAACAATGTCGCGGGTGTAGCGGCCAAAGCCCTTTTAGAAGCCTATGAAACCGCTGTAGGTTTTGAGATTGAAATTTATAAACACATCAAACCAGGGAGTGGAATTGGTAGTAGCGCAGCTAGCGCTGCAGGAGCTGTCTATGGCATCAACAAATTATTAGGTGAGCCATTTGACCCCAAAAGTTTGATTCGCTTTGCCATGCAAGGAGAAAAGCTTGCCAGTGGATCCCCTCATGCAGATAATGTAGCGCCAGTCCTCCTAGGAGGCTTTACTTTGGTGCGCTGTTCGGACGGACCGGATGTAATTAAACTACCCGTTCCAGACGAATTAGTTGCTACGGTTGTTCACCCGAAAATCGAGCTGAAAACAGCGCATGCCCGCTCCGTATTAAAACAACAAATTTCCCTTAAGGATGCCATTAGTCAGTGGGGAAATCTAGCCGGGTTGGTATCAGGACTCTATGAAAACGACTATGATCGTATCAGCAGATGTCTGGTCGATAAAATTGTAGAACCTTCGCGGGCTCTTTTGATTCCTGCCTTTAGTGAACTTAAAGAAGCAGCTGCAGAAGTGGGGGCTTTGGGATGTGGTATTTCTGGATCCGGCCCATCGGTATATGCACTCTCTAGAGGGATGACTACTGCCGAAGAAGTAGCTCAAAAATTTTCAGAAGTACTTTCTGGAATCGATATTTCCTTTGAAACACATATTTCACCAATCAATACGGTTGGCATCCGAATCTTGGAAGAAAAATGAAGTACTACAGTTTAAATCGAAAAGCAGCAGATACGGATTTTCCTCAGGCCGTACGAGAAGGCTTAGCACCAGATAGAGGCTTATATTTTCCAGAACAAGTTCCACATCGGTCCGATCTTTTTGGAAAAGACTGGCATAAGACCAATTTTCACGAGTTGTGCTACCAGGCCATAAAGCCATTTGTGGGCGGAACTATTCCAGATCAAATGCTAGAACAGATCGTCGAAGAAACCTTAAACTTTGACTTTCCTTTGGTTCCGGTGGGAAAAGATTCTTATGCACTCGAACTTTTTCACGGTCCTACCCTCGCTTTTAAAGATGTAGGCGCACGATTTATGGCCCGTTGTTTGGGCTATTTTCAGCAGCAATCAGCAGAAGCTAAAAAATTAACTGTTTTGGTAGCTACTTCCGGAGATACCGGAGGTGCTGTCGCCAATGGATTTTATAATGTCCCTGGAATTGAAGTCGTCATCTTATACCCCAAAGGGAAGGTGAGTGAAATTCAAGAAAAACAGCTCACTACTCTTGGTGCAAACATAACAGCATTGGAAGTCGATGGGGTTTTTGACGATTGTCAGGACATGGTAAAAACAGCCTTCCTAGACGACCAACTCCTCGAGCATTGTCCGCTTACCTCAGCCAACTCCATTAATGTAGCCCGTTGGCTCCCACAGATGTTCTACTATATTGCAGCCACCCAACAATTGATCTCACAAACCGATCAAAAACTTGTGTTTTCTGTACCTAGTGGAAATTTTGGAAATATTTGTGCTGGAATGATTGCCGTAAAAATGGGACTCCCCATCCATCATTTTGTAGCAAGTACCAATGTAAACGATACCGTTCCTCGTTTTTTATTGGAGGGTGTTTATGAGCCTCACAAAACCATTCCTACGATTAGTAATGCCATGGATGTTAGCTCCCCGAGCAACTTTATACGGATCCAAGAAATCTACGATAATGATCTCTTAAAAATCCGGGAACACTTAAGCGGTTATCGATATACAGACGAACAAACGCGTTCGGCTATGCAAAGTCTTTACGAAAAGCACCAATATATCGCTGATCCGCATGGAGCCATTGGCTGGTTGGGCTTAGATGCATACCAACAAAAAGCAGAGGCTTCTACCGCAGGAGTATTTTTAGAAACAGCCCATCCGGCTAAGTTTTTAGATGTCGTAGAGCAAACCTTAGATCAAAAAGTTGATATTCCTTCGGAATTAAAAGGCTTACTATCAAAAGAGAAACAAGCCCATTCCATTCAAGGATATGACGATTTAAAGTCTTTTTTACTCGATCGGTCCTAGATCCGGTAATTCAAAATCGTCTAGAGGACTGGGCAGAGCAATCATGGCTTCTATAGCATCTGGATCTCGAGGTGCCCCAGCAGATAATACGACAGCTGCCTCCTCAGTAATTAGAATATCATCTTCGATACGGATACCAATATTCCACCATTTCGGATCACAGGGACTATCCGCAGGAACATAAATACCCGGTTCAACAGTAATGATCATATTGGGTGCCAATTTTCCATAATTCCCTGGATCGTGAACGTCTAGACCTATATGATGAGCCACCCCATGAGGGAGATATCTTCGAAATTCTCGGGCATCCTCAATTAATCCTAAGGCTAATAAGCCCTCTTGAACTACTGCATAGGAAGCCATTGTTATATCCTGAAAGCTTGCACCTGCACGAGCAGCATCTATTCCGGCTTGTTGGGCTTTTAAAACAATTTCATAGAGCAAACGTTGCTCTTTGGAAAATTTCCCATTGATGGGGATTGTTCGGGTGACATCGGCTGTATATCCATGATATTCCGCTCCCAAGTCCATTAATATCAGCTGATTATCTAAAGCTTGTTCATCATTTTCGATATAATGCAAAATACACCCATTGTGCCCGGCACCCACTATGGATGGGTATCCTTCATGCGCAGCTCCATATTTTTTATATACCAATTGATGGATGCCTTGAATTTCTCGTTCTGTCATTCCGGGACGTATAGCCTTCATAACTTCGATCTGACCTTGAGCCGAGATTTCAATAGCTCTTTTCAAAAGAGAAACTTCTTCCGGTTTTTTGATTTCGCGCAGATTGGTCATCAATTGCCTCAATTGTTCGACATCAAAATTATAATCCCGAACCAAAAATGAGGCTTGAGATTTAAGGTCTGAAGAGGACAGATCTTCGGGATTTAAAAACTTTTGTATGAATGGATCTTCTTGTAATTGGGGGTAATATTGGGCCCTTCTTTTCATTTGGGTCCGAAGCAATGCCTCATCCTCGGGAGTCGATTGTCGAATTTGCTGGTAGGCAGTGTAAGTAACCCGATCAAAAGGATCAGGGTAATTGATGGCTTTTTTGAAATGTGCCTGAAGATCGAACAGATCATTAGCATCGTTTTTAAAATCCCGAACATCATTTTCAAATTCAAAAATCAGCACTTGATCAAATCGATCAAAATCCGAAGCTAAGAGTTTAAATTCCTCTCGAAGCGCCACTCGATCAAATCCCATAGCTGCTGCCCCGGCTTTTCCTTTTCGAGTCCCGTTCCACATTTCTTCTCTTGCATTGCGCTCGCGAACAAACAAGATTTCTTGAAATTTTCCTTCAGGGTCTTGTTGGGTATCCTTAAATACAATCAATGCCGCATGGGGTTCTTCCCAGCCGGTTAAATAGTAAAAATTGGGATCGGGATGGTAGACAAAATCGACATCATTGGAACGATTCCGAATAGGATTTGTAAAAAATACAGCAATACTATTATCGGGCATTTGCATCCGCAATTCTTCTCTGTTTTGTTTAAAAAATTCTTTTTGTAAAAACAGCGGCTGTTGGGCTAAAACAAGTTTCAAACCACTAAAAACAAGAACCGTAAATAAGGAGGTCAATCGCATAAATTTTAACTTTCAAGATTCGTTTTAAATATAATATTTTTACATAAAAATTGACCATGATACAAACAGCCTTACACCACATACACGAATCCTTAGGGGCTAAAATGGCTCCCTTTGGTGGGTATATGATGCCCATTCAGTATATCGGTATTCAGGAAGAACATCGGCAAGTTCGTTCCTCTGTGGGTATTTTTGATGTCTCTCATATGGGAGAATTTTTGGTGGAAGGCCCTCAAGCCTTAGATTTATTGCAACACATCTGTAGCAATGATATCCGTAAACTGACCCCTGGGAAAGCACAATACAACTATTGGCCCAACGGTTCCGGTGGGGTTGTTGATGATTTAATAGTGTATCAGTTGGCTCCAGAAAGTTATATGCTTGTGGTCAATGCTTCCAATCTTGAAAAGGATTGGAAGTGGATTAATGATCATAATTCTGACTACCAAGCTAGGCTTAAAAACATTTCAGAAAAAACGGTACTCTTTGCAGTCCAAGGTCCGCGTGCTATTGAAATTCTAAATCCCATATGTTCGGCCGACCTGAGCGTCCTCAAAAATTATGAACATCTGACAGCCGATTTAGGGGATTGTAAAGATCTTAGAATTGCCACAACGGGATATACCGGAGCCGGAGGAGTAGAAATTTACGCTTCAAGGGAGGTCGCTGAAAACTTATGGCATACGGTTATGCAGGCGGGCGACGCTGTAGGTATTCAGCCAATTGGCTTGGGTGCACGAGATACCTTACGCCTAGAAATGGGATATTGCTTATACGGACACGAACTTTCTGATCAAATCTCCCCCATCGCTGCTGGACTGGGATGGGTAACCCGGGTAGAGCATTTAGGAATCGATCGTGAGCAAATCACCCACGACAAAACTGAGGGAACTCCAAAACGTTTGGTAGGTTTTGTCATGGAAGCACGTGGAATTCCGCGACAGGGATACGCCCTTGTAAATACTTCAGGAGAGAGTATTGGAGAAGTGAGTTCTGGTACGCAATCCCCCAGTCTAAATGTCGGGATTGGACTCGGATTTGTGAGCCATGAATACAGTTCTGAAGGGACCTCAATCGCTGTTCAAATCAGAAATAAACAAGTTCCTGCTCAGGTTGTTAATCTGCCTTTCTGGAAATGAAAACCATCCTCATTTTAGGGGGAAGTGGATTTATTGGTCAAGCGCTTTATAAAGAATTAAACCGTTATTACAAGACCAACGGAACCTATTACTCTCAAAAGCACCTCAGTTCCAATCAGCAATTTCATTATTGGGATGTCCGTCAGCCGGAACACTTGCATCAACTTTTGGATCGAGTTCGGCCCAAGTTAATTATCTCGGCTTTAAAAGGTCCTTTTGACCAGTTGCTGTCCGTCCACAAAAAGCTATGTGTCTATATTCAAGAGTCTGACTGCCGGCTGATGTGGTTTTCTACCGTTCATGTTTTTGACACCTTTCGGCATTTTCCATCCTATGAACACGACAAAACCCTTTCGGAAAGCCTCTATGGTCGGTACCAAATTAAAATTGAAAACGAAATTTTAAAACTCCCCGTTGCTAAACGCGTCATTGTACGGATGCCCATGATTTTTGGTCAGAATAGTCCTAGGATTCAAAAAATTGATCGAAAAATTCACGCCAAAGATTTTATTGAAGTATTCCCCAATACGGTACTGAATGCTAATAGCATCTTGTTTTTTAGAAGACAGGTACATTATCTGATTAATCAGCAATGCAGTGGGATTTATCATTTGGGGTCCTCTAACTTGGTTACGCACGAAGAACTGATGAAAAGCATCATCGAGCGTCGGCATTTACAGGCTCCAAAGCTCAAACAAGTATACACCTCCAATGCGCTTCGGTATTTAGCCCTATTGCCCAAACAAAACCGACTCCCCGATCATCTATATCCAACCATCGAGGATATATTAGAAGAGGTCGATTTGCTCAGGCGAAATGTAATTTAACTTAGGGGTTTTCATTGAAGGGCTTATATTTGCGAAAAACAACTCATGGGAAGAGCATTTGAATTTAGAAAAGCACGGAAAATGAAACGTTGGTCTGCCATGGCCAAAACCTTTACCCGAATTGGGAAAGACATTGTAATGGCGGTCAAAGAAGGAGGCCCAGACCCCGAAAACAACTCTCGCCTACGTGCCGTTATTCAGAATGCAAAGGCTGCCAATATGCCCAAAGACAATATTGAGCGCGCCATTAAAAAAGCATCCGACAAGAATACCGAAAACTACAAAGAAGTTCTATTCGAAGGCTACGCGCCTCATGGGGTTGCCGTATTGGTAGAAACCGCAACCGACAACAACAACCGTACCGTTGCCAACGTCCGCAGCTACTTCAATAAAGCCAATGGAAACTTAGGGACTTCAGGCTCTGTAGAATTTATGTTTGATAGAACCTGTAATTTCCGAATTCCTGCGGAAGGAATTGACGTCGAAGAAATGGAATTGGAGTTTATAGACTATGGCGTAGAAGAAGTTTTTGAAGATGAGGATGGAGTTCTATTGTACGCCCCTTTCGAAAACTTTGGTGCCATTCAGAAAGCACTCGAAAACCGATCCATAGAAATCCTTTCTTCAGGCTTTGAACGTATCCCTCAGGTAAGTAAAAAGCTGACTCCCGAACAAGAGGAGGAAGTTTTAAAACTGATCGAAAAAATTGAGGAAGACGACGACGTCCAGCAAGTATATCACAGTTTGGATATTCAGGGCGTATCGGAAGAATGAGACCAAATTTTTTGAGCCCGCAGTAAATCTTCCGGTGTATCGATACCAATGGTTTGATTATCGGTCTGTACCATTTTAATTTTTTTGCCGTACTCTAAATGTCGGATGCATTCAATTTGCTCGGCCTCTTCCAAGGGGGTTGGAGCACTGGAAGCAAATGCCATAAGTGTAGCCTTCCGAAAGGCATAAATCCCGATATGACGATACACTGTAGTCGCGTTTTCGGGACGGCGTACAAAGGGTAAGGCTGCCCGAGAAAAGTACAAAGCAAAATTTTTACGATCCACAATTACCTTCACAGCATTGGGGTTCTGTATCTCCTCCGGATCCGTTATGGGTATCATTAGTGATGCCATATCTATGGAAGAATTTAGATCCCCTTGAAATACTTGAATCAGTTGAGTTAAACTCTGGGTATCAATAAAGGGTTCATCTCCTTGTACATTGATGATCAGTTCTGCATCTAAGTCTGCTACAGCCTCTGCAATACGGTCGCTCCCACAACTGTGTTCCTTTTGACTTCGGAAAACCTTCCCCCCTACTCCTAAGATCAGTTCTTCAATGGCATCGGAGTCGGTAGCCACCCAAACTTGATCAAATAGTTGGGTTTTAAGGGCTGCTTTATAGGTTTGAACAATAACCGGAGCATCGCCCAAAGGTTGAAGTAATTTTCCAGGAAAACGACTGGCGTTTAAACGAGCAGGAATAACAGCGACTATTTTCATTAGTGTTTTAT
>WTJH01000143.1 GCA_011524915.1 Flavobacteriales bacterium
AAAAAGCAGGAAAACTATTCCGGGAAATTCTTTTGAACTGATGGGATTAGTCCTACATTTGACCTCAAATTTAATTTATGGCATCCCTAGAAGCATTAGAACAATTCACGACTCAAGTGCGCCGAGACATTCTTCGAATGGTACATAAGGTAAATTCTGGACATCCGGGCGGATCGTTGGGTTGTGCAGAATTTTTTGTAGCCCTCTATCAAGAGATCATGACCTACAAAACACCTTTTGAAATGCATGGAAAAGACGAGGATCTTTTCTTTTTATCCAATGGACATATTTCACCTGTGTTTTACAGTGTTTTGGCTCGAAGCGGCTTTTTTCCTGTAGAGGAACTCAACAGTTTTCGTTTAATTGACAGTCGTCTGCAAGGGCACCCAACTACACACGAGGGTTTACCGGGCGTACGGGTTGCCTCTGGGTCTTTAGGTCAAGGACTTTCTGTTGCTGTTGGAGCAGCATTGACCAAAAAACTCAATGCTGATTCTCGATTGGTATATGCCCTGATGGGAGATGGCGAATTACAAGAAGGACAAAATTGGGAAGCTGCCATGTATGCCGCAGCCAATAAGGTAGATAACATCATTGCCACGATCGACCTCAATGGTCAACAAATTGACGGTTCAACCGACGATGTATTGGCTATGGGAAGTGTGAAACAAAAATTTGAAGCTTTTGGCTGGTCTGTTATCGAATGTGAAGAAGGAAACTCTTTGCAGCATATTATAGAGGCGCTCAAGGAAGCTCAAAACCGAACGGGCAAGGGAGTTCCTGTGATGATTCTTTTGAAAACTGTTATGGGGAATGGAGTTGATTTTATGATGCACACCCACGCTTGGCACGGAAAAGCCCCCAATGACGAGCAACTCGAGATAGGTCTTGCTCAAAACCCTGAAACTTTAGGCGACTACTAATAAAATATTATCCCATGTATACGAATCAAGGATCAAAAGATACACGTTCTGGCTTTGGTGCAGGACTTGCCAAACTCGGACAATCAAATCCCAATGTTGTAGCGCTTTGTGCGGACCTCACCGGTTCCTTAAAGATGGACGAATTTAAAGCCAATCATCCCGAACGCTTTTTTCAAGTCGGAATTGCAGAAGCCAATATGATGGGGATTGCTGCAGGAATGACCATAGGCGGGAAAATTCCCTTTACTGGAACTTTTGCTAACTTTTCTACTGGACGCGTTTATGATCAGATTCGTCAATCCATTGCTTACTCCGGGAAAAATGTAAAGATCTGTGCTTCTCATGCCGGAATTACGCTGGGTGAGGATGGAGCTACCCATCAGATTTTAGAAGATATTGGTTTGATGAAAATGCTCCCGGGAATGACGGTCATCAATACCTGTGACTACAACCAGACCGAGGCGGCTACCATTGCCATTGCAGCCCATCAAGGTCCGGTATATTTACGTTTTGGACGTCCTAAAGTAGCCAATTTTACACCCGTTGATCAGCAATTTGAAATCGGTAAAGGAGTTCTTCTTCGAGAAGGCTCTGATGTAACCCTTGTAGCCACTGGGCATTTGGTCTGGGAAGCCCTTTTGGCAGCCGAAAAACTCCAAGAACAGGGAATCTCTGCTGAAGTCATCAACATCCATACCATTAAACCTTTAGACGATGCCTTAATTTTAGCATCTGTGGGCAAAACCGGTTGTGTGGTTACAGCGGAAGAGCATAACTATCTTGGCGGTTTAGGAGAAAGTGTGGCACGTGTATTGACTTCAAATATCCCTTGTCCACAAGGGTTTGTAGCAACTCAAGATACCTTTGGAGAGTCTGGAACACCAGCTCAATTGATGGAAAAGTATGGCCTAAATGCGGCAAACATTGAAAAAGTTGCCAAGGCTACTATAGCCCGGAAATAAAAGTTTATAACCCCAATTCTAGGGTATATAGAATCTTAGTATCTTTAGTTACCTAAATCGTAGCTAATGAAATACTGGATACTAACCATACTTTTATGTTTGACCTCCCTGGGATATGCTCAATTTCAATGGGGAATCCAAGGCGGACTTAATTTTAGTGATCAACTGGACCTGAGTCTTACTGAAGTTCCGGACGATTTCCAAGACGTGTCGGATCAAAAAACAGGCTGGCATGCAGGGATTTATGGACAAGTAAACTTTGCTGTGTTCCGCCTAAGATCAGAACTTCAATACACTTCCACTGAAGCGACCATCAATAACGAAGGCCTGTCGATACAAACCATAGACTTGCCACTTACTTTAGGATATAAGTTTTTACCACCCCTCAGTGTCTTTTTGGGACCTGTTTTTCAATATCAAATGGTCGATGATTCATTTGAAACTTTTAGGGTTGAAAACTTAGAAGATGAAGTTAAAACCGGTATACACTTGGGTGTACGAGCCTATTTTAAAAAGGTGGGAATCAATCTAAGATACGAACGTCCACTAAACAGTACGGAACAGCGCTTGGTCGATCTCAACAATTCTGATACGTTTGCGCGCTTTAACAGCCGAGAAGACCAGTGGATTCTTGGGATCTCTATACAACTGAATTAGTTGTCGGGGTCTAAATAGTCTGGGATTCCATCGCCATCGGTATCGTCTGGTATACCATCGCCATCTTCGTCGTACTCGTCAAAAGTATATACCCCATCATTATCATCGTCCACATCATACATATTGGCTAGATTATCCTCATCGGTATCGTCGTTGAGAGGGTTCCCATCTCCATCGACATCCTCATCTATAGAATTGATGCCGTCTCGATCGTGATCGGTTACGTTGATGGTATACAGTTTTGTTTGAAAGATTAATGGTGAATAGGCAGGAATGCCGCTACTGCCATTGTTGAAATATCCTAGAGGTGAAGGAATAAACAAAAGAGCTTGCCCAAAATTTTGGAACTCAAAATCTCCAGAAGCGTCTACGGTATAGGTTCCGGCACGAAGTTCGGTTATCCCCTCTCTAAATCCACGAACCAGTTGGGGAAGATCGAACCAGATGGGGTATCTGCGTTCATCAAAAACAGAACCTGTTAGAAGTTGCCCTTTGTAGGTGACAAAGGTAGAATCCACCACCGAAGGTCGGGCTTGGGACCCCTGACGAACAATCAAATAATACAGGGTATGCTCCGACTCCACACCTTCGCTATCTTCCAGTGTAATGACGCGAGACATCACTTGATCGAGCATGGGAGTTTTATCGCTGTTGTCCCCAGAAATAGTGTCTAACACAATGTCCAAAGCTGCATTGGGCTGACTTTGAAAATCTTCGTAGTTATAGAAATGCGTTTGTAAGTATTCTCGGAGCGCTTCATCGTCATCAGCGGTCTGAACCGCATAGTCTCGAAGAGGTTCCGGCTCATTGGAATCATCACCACAAGAATAAACAAAAAGAAGCGCTAGAAAAAAAACAAAGCTTTGGAGGCGATACAGCATGTGATAAATTTAGGGGTACAAGATACAATTTTCCTGTATTTTTGTAGGGTAACAATTTTGTAGAATTTTGAGAATCGATCAGTATTTGTGGTGTGTCCGATATTTTAAATCCCGCTCCTTGGCAAGTCAGGCATGCCGAAGCGGCCGGGTAAAGATCATGGACAAAACCGTAAAACCTTCCCGAGAGATTTTAGCTGGAGATAAGATCGCTGTTCGGATCCATCAAATTTGGTATCAGCTCAAGGTTTTAGATATTCCCAAAAGTCGTGTAGGTGCTAAATTGGTCGATATTTATCGTATGGATACGACCCCTCAAGAAGTTTTTGAAGTCAAAGAGATGATTGCTCTTTCTTCAGATAGCAATCGAGAAAAGGGCTTGGGGCGTCCTACAAAAAAGGACAGACGCGATTTAGACGACTTTCAAACCGAATCCGATTAATTATGGAAGCACACAAGCCTATACTTACAGCCGCAGATATCGATCGAATTTTACATCGAATGGCTTTCCAAATTTTAGAAAAACAACCCGACGAAGAATCACCTATCTATCTGATTGGAATTCAAAAAAATGGGGTACTCATTGCTGAGCGACTTTATGATTTGATTCGATCCATACGCCCTGAATCCAAAATCAATAAAGGGTCTATACATATAGACAAATCCAATCCTAGAAATCCCGTTGAATGCAGTGTGGCTCTTGAGGGAATGGAGAAAAGTATTGTTATTGTTATCGATGATGTCCTCAATACCGGAAGTACATTGATGTATGCCATTCGACATTTTTTAGATATCCCCATTCGACAATTAAAAGCCGCAGTACTGGTGAATCGAAGTCATAAAACATTTCCGGTGAAGGCCGAAATTAAGGGTATTTCACTTTCGACTTCAATGAATGAGCATGTTCGAGTAGAACTTTCTAAAAAAATCGGGGTTTACTTACACTAAACTCTGCTGAATTTCTGAAACAATTTCAGCTACGGATTTATGGTCGCACAGAAGGGTATGCGTTGCCTGATCGTAAAATTGTTGTCTTTCAAACAAATGTTTGGCTACAAACTCTTCTAGAGCTTCTTTTTGGTCCAAATGAGCGATTAGTGGGCGTTGGTCCCGTTCTTCAAAGAGGCGATCACTGAGATACTTAGGTGTGTATTTTAAATAAAACACTTGGGTATTGGGATGTTCCACAAGGCGTTTGGCCTGATCGAAATAACAAGGGGTTCCGCCCCCTAAAGAAAGGATTAAGGAATCCGGTCTTTGTAATAATCCCTCAAGTGTTTGTCGTTCCATTTGACGGAATTTAATACTCCCCATTTGATCGAAAATTTCGGCTATAGACAGCTTTTGCTCACTTTCGATAAGCAGATCCAGATCAACAAGGGGATAAGTCAAATGTTGGGCTAAAGCCTTGCCAACAGTGGATTTACCACAACCCATATACCCCCACAAAACGATCATTTGAGACATAAAATTAAATCTTGATGCAATATTCGCAATTTCACTTTAATTTTTAATACAAATGATAGTATATTTGCAGCCTCAAATCGATTCGATAGCTCAGTTGGTAGAGCATCTCCCTTTTAAGGAGAGGGTCCTGGGTTCGAGCCCCAGTCGAATCACTCCGACTTGATAGCTCAGTTGGTAGAGCATCTCCCTTTTAAGGAGAGGGTCCTGGGT
>WTJH01000172.1 GCA_011524915.1 Flavobacteriales bacterium
CTCAAAATTTTAAGGCGCAAAAGTAGGGGTTTTTCTAGGGATTATTGGGTATATTTAATTATGATTCAAGGATTAGGGATTTTGCTGGTCGTTTTTGCTGTTGTGGGTGTGCTGCATTGGCTCTCTCAAAAATCGTTACAGCTGACCCCTGAACAAAAAAAACGAGCGCGTATTTTCTTTTGGTATGTTTATGGGGTTTTTACTCTATTTAGTGGAGCCATCCGTATTTTTGAAAAAGGCGTATTTGAGTGGTTTCAGGGCCTACAATGTCTCTTTGGGATCCTTATTATCGGGCTCAACTATTGGGGTAAGATCCACCCTGCAGAGGAAGTTTAATGAATCCCAATCTTTAGGGCCCTTATTGAGCAGCCCTTTGCTTTTTGTATCTTGTATTTATGTTTAAAAAACGCGGTTTATTGATTCTGCTGTTGGGCCTTCTAAAAAAGCTTGTCGTCCTTAGTTTTTTTGTTTTTTCGGGCGATGGTTGGGCACAAAAAACCAAGCATTTACATTTTAAAATTTTGGACCAAACAATGGTCTGGGAAAAATTTGTGGAGCAAGAAACTTCCCTAAAAAGTCAAGCGATCCAATTGGATCCCGCAGGGAGGACCGTATTGACCCAAACCTTTTGGTTTGCTGCTTTAGAGGGAGCTTCGCTAGAGGTGGAAAAGATCGCTGGAAAAACCCGAATTCGGGTCTCTAAAATTTTTGCCAACAGTCGAACCAACACTTCAGGGATAAGCCTCTTTAGCGACGTGGAATACGCCCGAGAAGTGTATATACATCAGGGATCATTTACCCCCCTCTTTTTAAATAAAGACGGTCAGTTACTGGACGATCTTATCGATGCTCAGGTTCGGGTATTGATCGAAAATTCGGGACAAAAAGGCTGTTAAACCCCATTTGAAAATCCTATGAAATACTTCTGGTCTTTTATTTTTTGCCTTTCATTCGCTTGGGGCAGTGCTCAAGAGCAAACATCGGACTACCAAAAAAACTATTACGATACGGGAGAACTCCAATCCGAAGGCTTATTCGTTAAGGGACAACAGCAAGGGCTATGGATCTACTACTTTAGAGATGGAAAAAAACGGATCGAAAAAGAAATGAAAGACGGGAAGCCCCACGGAAAAAGTTTATGGTTTCATCCCAATGGCACTTTGGGCTGGGAAGAAAACTACAAAGACGGACAGGCCGAAGGAAGCTTTATCTACTATGACCGGGATGGCTCCGTACAAGCGATAAAAGAATTTCGACAAGGAAAAGAGATTTCCTATACCGTTAAAGGAATTCTACAGCGCTAATACGACTCCCTAAATACTCTTTAGTCTTTTATAAACCAGGGTTCCACAGCTTTTGAAACCGAATCCAAAGTGATCTCTTGCCCAATTTTTGGGACTTCGATTTTTACCTCCTTTTTTTCGGCAGCCGTAAGGGCCCTTTTTACGGGCTCATTCCATGCGTGCAAGGCCAACTTAAATGCCCCCCAATGAATCGGTATTATCTTCTGGGCCTGTAAATCCATTCCTGCTTGTACGGTTTCCTCGGGGAACAGATGCACATCCGGCCACATTTTATTGTATTGCCCACATTCGATTAAAGCCAGATCAAAAGGTCCGTATTGCTCTCCTATCGCTTTAAAGTGATTGTCATACCCACTATCTCCACTAAAATAAAGATTGAGGGTATCGGACTGGATCACCCAAGAAGACCAAAGGGTTTGTTGGCTATTGGAAAACTTTCGACCGGAAAAATGTTGGGCTGGAGTACAAACAAAATTAAAACCCTCCAATTGCTGGGCTTCCCACCAATTCAGCTCTATAATTTTTTCGGCCGATACGCCCCAACGCAGCAAATGATTCCCCAAACCCAAAGGGGTTAAAAACCATTTGACTTTATCTTTTAACTGAAGTACCGATCCGTAGTCCAAGTGGTCGTAATGGTCATGAGAAAAAAGAACATAATCGATCTCGGGCAGGTCTTCTGGACGGATGGGCAAGGCATCAGAAAAGCGTTTCCCCCCTAAAAAATCAAGGGGAGCCGGTACTTGTCCGAACATTGGGTCTAAGAGTATATTTTTCCCTTGATGCTGTACTAAAAAGGCAGAATGTCCAAACCAAAACAAACGAGTTCCCTTAAAATTATTAAGGCTTGCAGGATCAACCCTTAGGGGTTTTATAGGGCTGGAAGGACTTCCATGTTCCACTTTGGTCGTAAAGTATATATAGCCCAACTCTAAAAATTTAGAAAAAGACAACTTTTCAGGAACACTCCTGCGGTTGACAAAAGTGCCCGAATTAAAATTTTCCAATCGACTAAAGGCTTGCTTTTGGTCCGTTGTAAGATCACCTCCAAAGGAGGGAACAAAGCGGACAACCAATAGATAAATACAAAACAAGCCAAGGATGGCAATCAGGAAAAACAACAACACTTTTGGAAACAATTTCATTTATGAAAGGCTTTGTGATCGACTCTTTGAAAGTCTTTGACAAAGAATATAAAGCCTCAAACTTAAGCAAATCTTAAAGCCCTGACAAAAGCCGCAGCTCCAAAGCCACTACCTACAAAAAATTGAAAATAGAATCCCCTGGGACCCTCCCATTTGATCCCTCAAAAGCGAGTTAAAGGTTTTTTATTGAGCCAATAAGATTCCTAGTACTACCAATATCCCCCCTAAAATAAGGGCCAAAATCAGTCCCGTATTAGACTGCTGTTCTGGAGTGGAAGAAGTGGCTTTCTGTTTTTTTGGATAGGGAATGCTTATACCGCCCAGTAGCGGGAAAAGCCAACTGATCAGAACCCACCAATGGTCTTCCCATGTGAGCCAACCGATTAAAAATTCCAGGACGATTAAGACTGAAATAGCAATTAAAAATACATGGAGAAGTCTTTGTTGTTTTGTCATCATTTGAAGTTTTGTTTGGTTTAAATTCTGACCAAGAACATCACCAATTTTTCCTAGAGAATGTTTGGAAGGTTCCACCTCGTGGTTTTCAATTCTTTGAATTGTTCTTTCGGTGAGTCCAGTCTGTTCCGAAAGCTCCATTTGAGTAAGACCTTTTGCAATCCTGAGCTGCTTGATTTGTGTTCCCAATCTCATGACAAAACTATAGTAAGCCTTTATTCTATCTCACGACATCTACACGACATCTGCCTTGTATTCGATCAAAAATACTCCATTTTTTGAGCATCCTAAAAATTCTCGTGGTGCGGCTCTATACTTTTTGAAGGATTCTATGGAGGCCATAAAACAGTATTGCTCCAATAGCGCTCCATAGGATATCATTCCAGTCAAAAACTCCAGGGCCTGGGCCTAAATGCGTAAACTCATTGGCCACCAATCCCAGAACAGAAATCAGGATAGAAAAGCTTAACCTATGTTTGTGGAGCTTTGACGAAGGTGGAAACAATTCCGGAATAACAACATAAAAGAAGGAGGGAAGTCCAATTCCCGGTAAAAAATTTGGAAGTACTCCTAAAGCGTAAACAATCCATGTATTACGCCCATCGTAATGGGGTCTGATATATTCCTGAACCACCTGAAAAGACAAAAAGCAAATCCCAAAAATGAGGTAGTAGATATAGTTTTTCTTCATTTAGAAGAGTTTTATGCTGTATCAAAACTATAAAAAGAAAAACACTCCAAATCAAAAATTTACAGGGTGTTGGTGGTCCCACCTACTGGGTGGAGAAAAGACAAATCCAAGGATTGGTTTAATTCGAGTGTCCCATGGAAGGGAGTCTTATATTTCCCTAATCCGGACAGGTTCCCCAAACGGGCTTATTTTGGGTGGACAAACTTGAGGATGTACTAAAATCACTGGGTTCTGAAGTAATATTAGTGACACACCAGCCAGACAAATCTTGATTGAAAACAGTTGCACCATTAAACATACTATCCATATATGTTACACTTGAAGTATCCCAATCAGAAATGTCCTGGTTGAACGCCAATGCCTCCCAAAACATTCCATTCGTTTCTGTAACGTTTGAAATATCCCAATCCGAAATATCTTGGTTAAATGCCAATGCTCCCCGAAACATATTACCCATATCTATTACTCCAGAAGTATCCCAATCCGAAATATCTTGATTAAAAGCTGTTGCGTCGTAAAACATCATACTCATATTGGATGCACTTGAAATATTCCAACCACCAATATTTTGGTTAAAAGAATAAGCCCTTCTAAACATGAGTCTAAAATTATTCACTAAGCCTACGTCCCAGATCCCAATATCAATATTAAAGTCTTCACAGTTAAAAAACATACGTTCCATATCTCTTACGTTAGAGGTATCCCAGCTTCGTATGTTTTGATTAAAATCTGTAGCATATACTCCATTGTGTTGGAATAAAAATGACATATCTGTCACTTTTGAAGTACACATACAGCTAAAATCTACGGTTGCCCCATCAAGATAATCTTCAACCTTTGATGTTAAAAGATCGTTATCAACAACTAAGTAATTTTTCCCTTGGAAGCTAAATGTTCGTCCCGTAGGAGCTTGAGGGCATTTTATGGTAACTCCATTGTCATCCATATACACCTTTAAGGATGTATTAATCAAATCAATATCGTTTAAGATTTGGTCTAAAAGGGTGTTTATTTCCTCTTGAACTCCATTTCTAACAATTGTAGCACTTGCAGTCAAAGCCTCTGAAACCCGACTGAGTTCTGAAATGGGAACTCCTAGGAGTTTTGATGTCCCAAGGGTGAAATATCCCGAACCAAGATCAATTTCTTCCTTTAAATACAAAAGTTCCGACCAATCGATTGAGGAGAATGTTCCGCTGACATTGGTACCATTCCCGATTTCGGCATGTATCATACCATCCAAGGTTGTGGAGAGGATATGTGATTCAGAAAATAGTACATTTTCATCCACATCTTGAATACTTAATCTTAGGTTAATTGTCTCAGAAGTGATTAACTCTCCATTACTGTCTTTTACAAGGGCTTGATAGTTAAACTGTCCCAGAGACATAAATGGGATCAATATTAAAATAAGATATCTCATATAATCAAAGTTTAGTTAACCTTTATAATGGCAATATATCGTATTTAAAATCGTTTCAATAAAGGATAATTA
>WTJH01000106.1:0-1989 GCA_011524915.1 Flavobacteriales bacterium
GTCTGCTGCAACAGGCTCATAGATGGGTGTTAATGAATTGGCCCCTAAAATATTTCCTGCTCCATTAGGAGTTGTCCATAGGTAGGTGGTTTCGTTGTCCAAGGTTGTTATATCCGCAGCATCTACAGTATAAGTTCCGGATACACATATGGTCCTTGTAATGGTATTATTAAGATCAACAACGACTGAACTCTCAATATTCAAACGGATGGTTTCACTTTTATCACCACTACATGTTGGGGAAACATTGGTCGTTGTAATGGTTAAATCGACATACCCTCGGTTGATGTCTTGTGAAAGTGGCGTATAAGTAACTACCGCCTGATTTGTACTTGAAAATCCAGTATTATTAACTGTTGCTGCACTCCAAGAAATTGTATCTGCATCCGTAACAACAACAGTATTGGATGTGTAGGTTTCTCCTTCACAGATACTTTGGGAAGGAGGCAGGCCTATAATTTCAGATAGCTGTTGAATATTGACCCGAAGTGTATTGGAAATAGCTGCACAGGTAGTGGCAGGGTCTGTTTCTAAGTTTAGTACCACATCAACAAAACCTTGGTTGATGTGAGCCGTTGAGGGCACGATTGTAACGATTGCTGAACCATTATTTTGAATAGTTCCTGTATTGTCTGAGGTTGAGAAATAGAAACTATCGAAATGATCTATAACAAAGTTGGTGCCTTGGGTGAGTACTAACGAACTATTCTCACAAATATCTGCGGCTGTAAACGTGGTTATTTCTGGAGCCTCGTTATAATTGACCGTTATTTGCCGAGTAACAGACGATAAACAGTCTGATAATGGATTGATGGTAATTTCTAAAAGTAGTGGAGATAGAGCAACATCACTCGCTGCGGGAGTGTATATTGGCTCTTCAATATTTGGATCACTGAAAGATCCTGCTCCGTTTGGTGTAGTCCAAACAATGCTACTATAGTCTCCTCCAGCGGTAACCAAATTTGTGAAGTCAACAACATCTCCTTCACAGAGCGTAAAATCATCATCTGCTAGGGTGATTTTTGGCGTTTCTTCAATAGTCAAGACGAAAGAAGCGCTTATATTTTGGTTACAACTCGAATTTGCTGCAATGGTAATCGTAATTGTTATTTGGCCAGCGGTTCGATCTGCTGTATCTAGGGTGTAGATCGGCTCTAATGGATTTAAAGTATTGGTAAATGATCCTCTTCCTGTTGAGGTAAATACTATTGAGGAGGCGTCATAACTATTGGCGATCGTCAGTCCAAGTACCTGATAAGTATCTGTTTCACAGATGCTCTGATTGGTTGGAACTGTGATTACAGGAACTGGGTCAAACACCAGATTGAAATTATCGGTGTCTGCATCTGTACATTCGGATATTGGATTTCCCTGTAGGGTGATCAAAATCGGATTATTCAATCCAAGCTGGTCTGCAGCACTAGGAATATATTCTGCGTTTGTGAGACTATTTGGGTTATTAATGGTTCCCGTTCCCCCAGTAACCATCCAAACGGTATTTGCAGTATTGGAAGCCGTTCCGCTGGATAACGAATATTGACTTACCGATCCACAAAGGGTTACGGTTGTTGTTTCCCCTGTACTTACGATAGGTTCTCTTTCAAAATTAATGGTGACCACATCATTCGCAGTAGAACCACAGGTACCATTGGTTCCTGTAAGTGTCAACTGTATGGTTCCTGCTGCTTTATCTGCGGGTGTAAAGGTGTAAATAGGATTTAAAATGGATGGATCACTAAAACCAGCTCCTCCGGTCCAAGCATAGGTGTCTACATCAGTTACATTGACATTACTAAAAGTATAAGTCAGTTCATCCTCACAAAGGGTAATAACATCCGTATCCGCATTGGAGCTGTTTAAAATATTAACCGTCGGTTGTGCAATTAAATTGATGGTGAAAGAGTCTGAAACAGGATTACAGCTGGTGAGCCCTCCATTGGTTAGGGTAAGTTGAACGGATCCATTAGTTATATCATTTGCCGAAGGCGT
>WTJH01000106.1:2089-5084 GCA_011524915.1 Flavobacteriales bacterium
AATATTACGGTTCCTTGCTGAGAAGGGTTGGCATTAAATGTAGCGTTTAAACTGGTATCATTCGACAATGTACCAATAGCTGCTCCGCTAACAATGGTCCATTGGTAAGTTACTGGGTATGCCGTCAGAACATTTCCTGTGGGATAATTAATCACGGCATCGTTTATTAGGACAGAGGTGTTTTCACACATGGTGCGATCCACACCAGCGTTAACATCTAAATCACTGTAGAAATTAACAATCATAGAATCTGTTGCATCTGTACAACCGTTTTGAGTGACTCTGAATGTTAATTGAACACTCCCGCTATTTAAATCAGCTTGTGAAGGGGTATATGCAGTAGACTTGACGGCAGCATTGGCAAATGAACCCGTTCCATCTGTAGTCCATTGATAGGATTCATAAGCATAAGAATCAGAATTATTTCCTACCACATTGACAACTACGGGGCTTCCTGCATCTACACAAATGTCTTGATCTGCTCCTGCATCTGCTGAAGGCGCGTAAACGATGTTTAACTGCTGTAAAGTTGTGATTACAGTGGAGCAAGGTGCATTGGGTGTGGTTACTAATCGTAAGGTGGCGCTTCCAGAACCGCTGGGTTCAAGGGTAGGTCTTAGGGTATTTTCTGTTCCTGGGGTTATGGCTACTGGACCAGAAACAACACTCCACTGATAGGAAAACACATCATTGACATCAGATATGGTTAAGGCTGGGAGAACGGGTGTTTCATTTTCACAGAAAGTAAATTCTGGTGGTGCTGTAACCGTAAGCTCTTCGTATAGGTTTAAGGTAATTGTTTGGCTGGCAGGGCTAGAACATGGACTTGCTCCATTAACCACTAGCTTTAAACGAACATTTCCCCGCTGAAAATCAGAGGCATCTGGCGTGTAAAATGCAGTCGTTGGATTGTTTGGGTTCGATATAGTTCCTCCGCCATTTTCATTGATCCATTGTACAGAGTCCCCTGTAAACGTACAACTCAATCCTATGGTAGATCCATCATCGCAATAAGATGACCCATTTGGAGGATTAATACTATTGATAACAGGTGCCGATGTAATATTGATTGTCTTGGTGACTGTAATCGTATCATTACATGGGGCAGGTGGATGAATTATCATCCGAACAACAAAACTTCCAGCTGTTATTTCTGCAGCCGAGGGCGCGTATGTTTGCAGATTTGTTGCCGACTGTCGAGCAATATTTCCCCCCGGGTTCGTGGGGAATTCCCATGCTACTTCATTTGCAGAGTTATTGTTGGTATTCGCCTGTAGATTCAATGTATCTCCCTCACAAATACTACTTAAAGAATCAATTGATCCCGAAGCCAAAGTACCAAAGGTGATTACTAATTGGTCTGTCTGCGTCTGGTTGCAGGGTGCGGCTCCCTGACCACTTATTTCAAGTGTGACTTGACCGTTTGCCAATTGGGCAGCATTAGGTGTGAAGGTAGAAAAATCTGCAGCAAAGGAGCCTCCCCCTCCGATGGCTTGCCAAGAAACAGTACTGCTTAAGATATTCGTGTAACTTGGATTTAACGATATAGGATCTCCGTCACCACATGCAGATATATCAGCCCCGGCGCTGATGACCGGTGTAGCATTTACTGTAACGGTTATCGTTTCATCATCCTCACATCCAGAGGCCGTATCCCGAACTGTGAGGGTATAGTCTGTTGTTGTGTTTGGACTTACCGATAGTGTTGCTCCAGTCCCAACTTGATTGCCCCCAGCGGTCCATGTATAGGTTCTTCCCACTTGTCCAGCAGTTCCAATTGTCACCGAATTCCCGTTACATATGGTTTGGTCCCCTCCAGCGTCAACTAAGGGCAATTGGTTAACAATTACAGAATAGGTAGTTGAAACACTACACCCATCAGCATTGGTAACTGTAAGGGTATAAGAAGTCGTCTGAGTGGGATTTAGGTTTTGAAATTCATCTCCTGCAACGATAGCAGGGTCCACTGGAGTTGATGTCCACACGGGTGTAAGACTTGTGGCTTGCCCAATGGTTATGGCATCTCCTGCACAGATCGTCTGGGTTGTTCCATCCACCAAAGAGGGCAATGCATTGACATCAATAACAAAAGTCGAGCTTGCTCCCTCGCAGTTATCATTGATCCCTTTAACAGTTATGTTTCTACTTCCTGTACTTGCGTTTGAATCAATTCTCAATCGAATCGTTCGTTGGTTGGTAGCTCCTACAGGCGTAAAACCAGTATATCCATCCCACTGATAGCTCGTAGCCCCTGAAATGGAAGGCACGCTTAGTTCAATTTCTTCCAAACCATCCCTACAAACAGCAGACTTGCTTGATCCCTCTGTGATTAATCCCGCATCTGCAACACCTGCATGGATACTAATGGTTTTTACTGGACTATCTGGTCCTTGTCCACAGCTGTTTTCCGCATAAACTAAAACATTGAAACTTCCAGGACTTACCCCTGAAGGGATAGAAAACGTTAAAACAGAATTATTGCTTGTGCCGGATATGGTTAGACTTGAAGATATATCAGGGGTAAATTCCCATACATAGGTATCTGCACCAGCTACTGAATTAACCGAAAAAGTATAAAAACCACCTTCCTTACAAAGGTCAACGTCTCCCGAAATGGTAGAAGGTGTCCCGGGCAATTCGTTTATGCTGAGTACACTTGCAGTAGTATCGCTACCGCTGGGATTTGTTACCCGTATGACCCCATCGGTTAATCCCGTGGGCAGGGAGTTTATAATAATTTGAGTGTTGCTTACGCTATAAAAAGATGAATTAATGACCGTAGATCCGACACGAACTTCGGTGACTGTGTCAAAATCAGCACCCGTTATGGTTATGGGGCTTGGAGAATCATAACAATATTCAGTCGGGCTAAAACCTGTTATAGAAGGAGCCGATTGAGCTGATATCTTATTGTTTGCTAGTAAAAAAACAGTAGATATCAGGTAAACATAAAAATATAAGTATCTGTTTATCAACAAATTAAAAACGTATATAT
>WTJH01000069.1 GCA_011524915.1 Flavobacteriales bacterium
CCGGTGGGAAGTTTAGGAAACAGATAGGTAGATTTTGGCGGGAGTTTTTCCCCTTTTTGGGCCAGCTGTTGGATCTGCGGAAAAGACAGAGGGGGATAGCAGATCACCAATTCTTCTGAGCTTTGAGAGCTCAAGGGTTCCCATGTTTCTAGGGGTGTATAGCGGATTTTTGCCTGATGCTTGTGACACAACCGATGGATGTTTTGGAGTTGGCTCCAGGTATCCGCTCCGGGAGGGAGAAATGTCTGTTGCTTCCAGAAAACAGTAGTTTGGGCTGGGGTGGGGGTCCAAGCTTGAGCCACTTGAGGCCAACGACTACACGCATCTATAAAGCTCTTAGAAGGCTTAGAAACCCTCCAGACAAAGGCCGAAGCACGGACCTGACTATTGTCTAAACAAAAGCTTAACAAACGGTAGGGCTGTTGGGGGTTTTGTTGTTGTAGGGCACTGAGGCAGGCCGCCCGATGATGTCCATCGACCAAAAAACCTTCGGGCCAAGGGTTTTGCTCCAAGGCTTGGGTCAGGGCAGGAGTAGCCTGCCATAGGCGGTAGTACTGATCGTCCAGACCAAACTCCTCTAGAGGCCTTTGCTGTTGGTTTTGTTGTAGGGCAGTTGTTAAGCGGTTCGAAAAATCAAACCCTAAAACCACAGCTTCGGCTTGGAGGCGGAGCTTTTGAAGATACGCTTGCATGCGTTCTACTTTGGGGGCCAATATATTCTCGTGTAAATGAATTTTAGGCGCTTGGAGGTCTGAGGCGGCAATTCCACCTAAAACCCCAGTATAGCTGCCGTGAGGCGCTTGGATCTGCAAAACATAGAATTGAGGGGTGTGCAGCCGATAGGCATTCGATTGGCAAAAAGACTCCCATTGAGTTCGGGGGCTTTCGGCTTCGATTACCCGGATAAAATTGGCGGGCTTTGCTCCAAGGGTTTTCCGTATTTCGGGAGGGAGGCTGTTAAAATTGCCTAAAACTTGTTGGCTGGGATTTTTTGGAAAATAAAGGGCTAAGGGGCGAACATCGATCATCGGAGGTTTCGGGGAGTAGGGTTTTTAGGGTCTTGAGAATAATCATAAAAGCCACGCCCCGATTTTTGTCCTAAATCTCCCGCTGCAAGCAGTTGCAGCAAGATAGGAGCTGGAGCGTAGTGGTCGTTTTGGAGTTCGGTTTGCAAGACTTCCAATATGGCCACACAAACGTCTAAACCAATAAAATCGGCCAGTCGTAAGGGGCCCATGGGGTGGGCCATCCCCAATTGCATGACCGTATCGATTTCGGCAATTCCGGCTACCCCGGCATTCCAAGTATTGGCCGCTTCATTAATCATAGGCATCAATACCCGATTGGCCACAAAACCGGGTGCGTCGTTTACTTCAACCGGAACCTTTCCTAAGGTTTGAGCCAAGCCAAAGACCGCGTCAAAAACCGATTGTTGCGTATGAGGGGTTCGGATGACTTCTACCAGCCTCATCATAGGAACGGGATTGAAAAAATGCATCCCAATCAGCTGTCCTTTGCGGTGGGTGGCAGCTTCCAAACGACCGATTAAAATCGAAGAGGTATTGGAGGCTAGAATGGCATGAGACGGAGCCTGCTGATCCAAGGTCTGAAAGAGGGCTTTTTTTTGCCCTTCATCCTCTATGGCTGCTTCCACCACGAGGTCGGCCTGGGCAACTGCTGCGGCCAGATCTGTATGGGTTTGGATATTTATAAGGGCGGCCTGAGCCTGATCCGTACGGAGCTTTTCTTTGGAGACCAATCGACTAAGATTCTTTTCTATCGTAGCTACTGCCTTGGGCAATACTTCGGGAAAATGATCGTATAAGGAGACCTTAAACCCGTTTTGAGCAAAAACCTGAGCAATGCCATTTCCCATGGTTCCGGCACCCACAACACTGATATTTTGGAACGTCATGATTTAAAATTTAGAGATGATTTGTTGGGCAACTTCCAAAGCTTTGGTTCCGTGTTTAAAACTGACGATAGGGCTGTGGCCCGATTCGATAGCCGCTGCAAAGCTTTCGAGTTCTTCCCCAATGGCGTTGCTAGGCTGGATGGAGGGATTGTCGAAATAGATCTGCTTGCGCACCCCCTCCGCATTTTGGAGGATTAAAGCAAAGTCTTCTGCTTTTTCAGGAGCGTTTTTCATCTTTACGATCTCTACTTTTTTGGAAAGGAAATCCACAGCGATATAAGCATCTTTTTGGAAAAAGCGGCTTTTACGCATGTTTTTTAAAGAAATACGGCTGCTCGTTAGATTGGCAACACAGCCATTTTCAAAGGCAATACGGGCATTGGCAATATCAGGGGTATCGCTAATGACGGAAACACCCGAAGCCGAAATTTCTTTGATGGGCGAGTTTACTACAGCCAAAACAATATCGATATCGTGGATCATTAAATCCAAAACTACGGGTACATCGGTCCCTCGGGGATTAAACTCGGCCAAACGGTGGGTTTCGATAAACATCGGGGCAGTAATGGACGACTGAGCCGCTTTAAAAGCAGGATTGAATCGCTCTACATGCCCCACCATTCCCAAAACTCCTTGCTCCTCGGCTAAGGCTGTTAGGGTCTGTGCTTGCTGCACATCGAAAGTGATGGGTTTTTCTAAAAAAACGTGTTTCCCCAAACCAATGGCTTGTTTGGCCAACTCGAAATGGGTAAGGGTAGGGGTAACTATGTCTACGACATCTACTGCTGCGATCAGTTTTTCGGCAGAAGGAAAAGCGGTGTAGCCAAACTCTTCTTGGACGGCTAAACTCACTTGAGGGTCGGGATCGTAAAAACCTGCCAGTTCAATTTTTTCAGATTCTTGAAGGAGTCTTAAATGAATTTTTCCGAGGTGTCCTGCACCTAAAACGCCAAATCGAAGCATCGCTTTTTTTTCAAAAATACAATCTTCTTGTAGAACCGATACGGCTGGATTATTTTTGTGCCATGGAGGATAATCCAAAACATCAAGGGCAACGTCGGCAACTCGTCGATATACTGCTCGAAAAAGGAATCGAAAACACTCAGGTATTAGAAGCCCTTCGGGAGGTGCCTCGGCATTGGTTTATGGACCCCTCTTTGGCGGAGTGGGCCTATGTAGACAAGGCCTATCCCATCGCTGCCGAACAAACCATTTCTCAGCCCTATACGGTAGCCTACCAAACCGAACTGTTGGAACTGCAGCCGGGCGCCAAAGTATTGGAAATAGGGACTGGATCCGGATATCAGTCGGCCGTTTTGCTCCATTTAGGGATGCAGCTCTTTACCATCGAACGCCAGCAAGAACTCTATAAAAACACCAAACGCTTGTTCAGTAAACTGGGCTTACGCCCTAAAAAAATGATCTTTGGGGATGGCTATAAAGGCCTGCCCGAAAAAGCTCCTTTCGATGGTATCATCGTCACAGCCGCCGCTCCCGAACTTCCCAAAGACCTGTTGGGGCAATTGGCCATTGGTGGCCGTTTGGTGATCCCCATCGGGACACAAGAGCAGTTTATGTTTCGCTATACCCGAAGAAGTCAGACGCAGTTCGACCGAGAAAAACTGGGCGCTTTTCGGTTTGTTCCCATGTTGGAGGATAAAAACTAGTTCCCGATCCCAAATAAAAAGCTGTGATCGACCTGATTGTTATAGCGCAATTGCCCATACGCCAGCGTTAAAAATCGAAACTTTCCAAAGCCTAAATTTTTAAGCCCTGCAATCCCTTCAAAATAGGGCTTTCTATAATCTATCGTCAACAGATTGGTTTGTATGTAAGGGGCTGCCTTAAGTATCCTTAGCAGAGGGAGTCGCGCAATTTTGTTGTTACCAAAATTATGGTTCCAATGCAGGCGGAAATAATTTTCGGCCGTACTAAACTGGTAGTGGGGCATCATCTGAAAGGCATAGTCGCCATTTCGAATCAGATAGGTGCGGTTTCCGCCAAAGTGATTACGGTCTATAAATTCGGGGCGAGTTTTATCTAAAAAACCTCCTGTTTCCAACGCCAATCGGCTTTGACCCAAGTCGCCTAGGGTAAATTCGTGCAGCATGCGCAGGCGAAATTTGACAAAATTTTGCTCTTGATTTTCCCCAATCCCTTGGCTAATCTTTAGTTTTATATTCGGCCAGCGGTCGCTGGATCGGTAAAAAATACGGTCGGGATAGCGCATTTCTTTTACCCCAAATGAAAAGTTTAGTTCTACCGCATGGGTAAACATTTGGTGATCGTTTAGAGGCCCCGTCAGATAGGGTACATTGGCCGCATAGGTATCGTCGCGTTTAAAAAAGGAAAAATCAGTGGTGTTTACCCGTCGTTCGCGATATTCCAATTGAGCAGCATAGCTGAGTTCAACAAAGGGTAATACACGGCTGGAAAAGGACCCACGGATATAGTTGCTTTCGTAGAGTCGGATAAAATTTTCCTTGTAAAACAAGTTGGCAAAACTGCTGCGGAAGTTGTCAATCCCAGGGCTGGAATCGAATTGGCGCAAGCTTTTCCCTAACCCAAAGCTGTAGCGGGTATATCGGATCCGATTGCGGCGGGTACTCCACTCGAAGTAGGGATACCATTGGTGGTCGCTCCATCCATAGCTGATCCCGGTTTTCCAATTCCAATTTTTGGGTAGGCTGTCGGCCCCTTTAAAAACGCCTATTTCCAATCCGGTTTTAAATCCGCTTACAGGATTAAACCCATCTTCCAGCAGAGGTAATCGCAGGCTTAAGCTCTGCTGTTTTTTGCGATTCCGGACTTCTTTTCCGGTAATATCGCCCCATTTCCAGCGGTTGTTTTCTCGGTCGAGGGAGTCGAGATAGACTTCCGAACTCCGCTTTTCCTGGAGTTGTTCTTTTTTGATGTAGTCGGTTTGCTCTTCCCAGGTGAGGGGAATGGGACGTTGTTCCCAAAAGAGCGAATCTTTGGTATTGGCTCCGGGCAACACTTCAAAAACCACCCGATCAAAGGTTTTGGGTTCGAAGATAGGATCCAGTTCAAAATTGCTATACACCCCTGAAAATCGGCCGTTAAACTCAAATCCAAAGACTCCGACATTAAAATCGATGACCTGAGAGGTTTTGACCCATTGTTGGGCCGAAGCATTGTAATTAAAGATTTGCTGAATCTGAAGTTGGTCCAAGACAGATCCTTTTTTATCGTATTGGAGTTCGAGCCCATAGAAGGTCCAGTCGTCTTCAACGATGTATAGAGTCCCTTGGAAGGTTCCAGCTCCCGGAAGCTTGGGACGCACTTCGATCTGATTGATCAGTTGTCCTTCTGGGGTATAAAAGGTGTTTTCCAGTCGGTAGCGATAGTACCCCAAGGCGTTGGGTCCAATGGGGCTTTCGACTGGGTTTTCGACTTCGATTCTGCTTTCATAAAAATTAAAATCCGAATCTTGAGCGCTGTTAAACGAAAAACCACGGTCGTCACCACTGACCTTGGAAGCAGAAATTACTTCTTTAAACTCGCGCCCCTGCGCAAAGATTTTGGAGCGGGTTTCCGATAAATATAAAATCCCATTACGGTTAGAATCTAAGATTTCGTTGAGTTCGTTTAATTCTTGCCCCAAAAAGCGTTCCGGGAAATTTTCGGTTCGGATGATCCCTCGAGAATAATAGTCGGCCCGAAAGCGCTTACTGCGTTCCAAGTTTTGCTTTCGTACCCCTTGGGCGGCTTTGATGATCCGAAGGGCCGGATTTTCATTGGCTTGGAGCTGAACTTCGTCTAGGGTAATGGAAATAGGTTTGAGTTGAATTTCCAAGGGCTGATTTCCGATAGCGGAATCGAAGGGAATTCGATGTGTTTCAAAGCCTAAATACTTAAAAATCAGCACACCTTTTTCTCGGTCGGGTGTCAGTTCAAATTCTCCTTGAGCGTTGCTTACAGTCCCGATAAAGGAATTTTCAATAAAAATATTGACATCCGCAAGGGCTTGTCCTTGAGGGTCGGTTACCTGCCCAGTCCATTGGGCCCACAGCATCCCCGACAGGGCGAGCCAAAGGGGGAGGGCTAAGGCGGGAAATTTAGCGGTTAAACTTCTTTTTAATACGGTCCAGATTGCGTTGGTTATCACGGTCTTTAATCGTTTCGCGTTTGTCGTAGAGTTTTTTCCCACGAGCTAAGGCAATGTTGAGTTTGGCATAGCCTTGGTCGTTTATAAACAATTTTAGAGGGACTATGGTAAGTCCCACATTTTTGACTTCTCTCAACAGTTTTCGAAGTTCTCGTTTATTGAGTAATAACTTACGACTGTTGCGAGGTTTGTGATTGTAGCGGGTCCCAAAGGCATATTCTTCGATATACATATTTACAGCAAAGAGTTCGCCTCGTTCGTTAAACTCACAAAAGCTTTCAGCGATACTGGCCTTACTGGAACGGATCGACTTAATTTCGGTTCCGGTCAATACAATCCCGGCCGTGTATTGATCGATTAATTCGTATTCGAAGCGCGCTCGTTTGTTGAGGATGTTAATTTTCTTTTGCATGCCTTTTTCAGAGGACCAAATTAAGGATTGTTCTACAATGCATTGCTATAAAAAAGAGCAAGCTACCCCTAAAATGTTACCAGCTTTTCCACAATTGTGTTCAACAAAAAGGGTGTTTAGCCATATTTGAGGATCAATCGTCTTTAAGTTCAACACATCCATCCTTATTTCTTCAGATTGGGGTTTAAGGCGCTATCAGAATCGGATGACTTTTGTGTTTTATTTCGTAACTTCATGTTGAATTCACAAGGTCATTGAGTTCTTCTGAATTTGTGAGTCGTTGACTTTGCAAGCCCTTAATCGTTTATCATGCAAAAACTCAAACACCCGTTTGGTTTTGGTACGTCTACCTTGAACTATTCGTCCGCAATAGGATTGGTTCGTAAACTTCATTCGGGTATCATCTACCCAGCTTCAGAGCAAAAGATCCAAGAGTCTGCTCAATTTGTGGCCGAAAAGGCAGCCTCCGATATTCCCTATTACGGAATCAATACGGGCTTTGGTCCCCTTTGTACCACTAAAATATCTGCAAAGGAAACCCGACAATTACAAACCAATATCCTGTTAAGTCACAGTACAGGCCTAGGAAAACCCCTTACTAGTGATTTGGTTCGGTTGATGTTGGTACTAAAGATTCATGGGCTTGCCATGGGATATTCCGGTATTCGTTTAGAAACACTTAAACGACTTTTATGGCATTTGGATACCGATGTACTTCCCTACGTACCTTCTCAAGGATCTGTAGGGGCTTCGGGCGATTTGGCTCCCTTGGCCCATTTGGCCTTACCGCTAATCGGGAAAGGAAAGCTTTGCTATCAGGGGAAAACTACAGCCGCAGCTCAAGTATTGTCGCATTTTCAGCTCTCTCCCATAGCTTTGGGACCCAAGGAGGGCTTAGCACTTATCAATGGGACTCAATTCATCAGTGCTCATGCCGTACTTTTATTAGAACGATTTCGAAAGTGTTTGGAGCAGGCCGATATTATTGGAGCTCTTATGCTGGATGCATTACAAGGGTCGGATCAGCCATTTCACGAATCCTTACATCGACTCAGACCCTTTGCAGGCGGGCAACATGTTGCCCAAAAAATAAGTCTATTGCTCCGCGATTCTGAAATTCGAAACACCCATCTCAACTGTCCTCGGGTGCAAGACCCGTATTCGCTCCGATGTATGGCACAGGTCCATGGAGCGTCTTATGAGGCTTGGTTACACTTAAAGAAATTGACCCATTTAGAAATCAATTCCGTAACCGATAACCCCCTTATTTTAGATCACTCAGAAGTGGTCAGTGGAGGCAATTTTCATGGACAGCCCTTGGCATTAGCTTTGGACTATGCAGCTTTGGCGATATCTGAATTAGGCAATATTTCTGATCGGCGCATCTTTTTTGCGCTTTCGGGCGAGGCTCCCAATATCCCCAAATTTCTTACCCCTCAGGCAGGTGTAAATTCTGGTTTTATGATGTTGCAATACACCAGCGCAGCACTGGTCAGTGAAAATAAATCGCTTTGCTTTCCTGCCAGTGCAGATAGTATTCCCACTTCTTTAAACCAAGAAGATCATGTGAGTATGGGATCGATCAGTGGCCGAAAAGCTTTAGCAATTTTAGAAAATGTAGAAAAAATATTGGCTTTAGAATTGTTGGTTGCCGCACAAGCTTTAGGATTTCAACGGCCCCTAAAATCCAGTCCCGCCCTAGAAACCATACAAACATTTGTCCGGACCAAAGTTCCATTCATTCAGCAGGACACCTCATTTGAGGATTATATCCAACAAGCTTTGCAATGGGTACAAACAGGGAAAATAACGGAGCTATTAAGCGTTTTTTTTAAAAGCCACAGTCAAAATGGGCGCATCAGTTTTAATCCCAAATTTGATTTACTTCTATGAAAACGAATCACTTAATTGGCCCCTTTTCAAAAATTTATCCTTTGACAAAAATGCCCCTTAGGGGACCTTTAAAAGACGATCAACTCCATTGTATTTCAGATGGGGGGATACTTGTTGATGGGAAGAAGATTGTAGCCCTAGGAAAATTTAAGGAACTAGAACAGCGAGCTGCTTCGGTGGAGCTACTACAACAGCCTTTGATTTGTATCCCCGGACTAATTGATTGTCATACCCATCTACTTTTTGGGGGTTCGCGCGCCCAAGAATTTGCCATGCGAAACAGTGGGAAATCCTATCTGGAAATAAATGCCGCTGGCGGAGGTATTTGGTCTACGGTGCAGCAGACCAGAGCCCTGAGTGATGCACAAATGAAGCATATTCTTTTCAAGCGAATTCAACAGTTGCTGCTTTCTGGGATTACAACGGTTGAAATAAAAAGTGGTTATGGACTTTCTATGGCTTCTGAAATTCAAGTATTAAGCGTTCTTCAGCAAGTACAATCGCAAGTTCCCATAGATATTGTTGCCACATGTTTAGCGGCCCATATTTTACCCAAAGATTGGAATAGAAGTTCGGGCAACTACCTTCAGACCATGAGTGAAAATCTTTTTCCTGTACTGAGACAGCAGGCTTTGGCAGAACGAATAGACATCTTTATAGATCACGATCAATTTCTACTGAAAGACATTCACAGCTATTTGCAGGCAGCTCAAAAACAAGGCTTTGATATTTGTTTCCATGCCGAACAGTTCCGTGTTGGGGGAGTAGCCCTAGCACTTGAGTATGGAGCTGTTAGTGTAGATCATTTGGAAGTTATTGAATCGGAGCAGATCCAAGGTTTAGGGGCAAGTGAAACGGTTGCTGTGGTTTTGCCTGGGGCTTGTTTGGGATTGGGGCAAGCTTTTGCGCCAGCGCGACAACTGCTCGATGCGGGCTCTTGTTTGGCGATAGCCAGCGATTATAATCCGGGATCTGCCCCCTATGGGAATCTATTGCTTCAGGCAGCTCTTTTGGGAACTTTTGAGCAATTGACTACTGCCGAACTAATCGCGGGACTTACCTTCCGAGCAGCGGCAGCCCTAAACTTGAATGATCGCGGGCTTTTGGCCCCGTTTAAGCAAGCCGATTTTTGTGCATTTCCCGCTGCAGACATCCATGGAATTTTTTATAACCCCAAACCTTTTTATCCCGCTAAAATTTGGAAAGCTGGAATCGAAATAACACCTCTCAATCCCTATACTCATCCCCTATGAATTCGGAACAATTTCAAGCCCAAATCGGTCAAGGTATTCCTGTACAATTGCCTCCCAAGCCAAACTTTAAGCTCAAAAGAAATTCTGCTCCTAAGCGAACTTTGTCTTTGACCCCTCAACAAACCCAACAAGCGATACAAAACGCTCTCCGCTATTTTCCCAAAGCTTGGCATTCCGAATTAGCGGAAGATTTTTTAAGCGAGCTGCAAAGCAGAGGACGTATCTATATGTACCGTTTTCAGCCCAAATACCAGATGTTTGCAAGACCTTTAAGGGAATATCCACATCGGTCCACCCAAGCAGCAGCGATTATGATGATGATCCAAAATAATTTGGATCCAGAGGTGGCTCAATACCCAGACGAACTGATTACCTATGGGGGGAATGGGGCTGTTTTTCAGAATTGGGCACAATATTTAATTGCGATGCGGTATCTGTCTCAAATCACAGATATGCAAACCCTGCATCTCTACAGCGGTCATCCCATGGGAATTTTCCCTTCCTCTCAAAAAGCTCCCCGGGTGGTTATCACCAATGGGATGATGATTCCTAATTATTCCCAAAAATCAGATTGGAATCTCTACAATGCTTTGGGAGTCACCCAATATGGGCAAATGACCGCTGGCTCCTTTATGTATATCGGCCCGCAAGGCATTGTTCATGGAACCACGCTTACCTTAGCAAATGCATTTCGAAAACTTCAGGGCACTTCTACTGATCCTAAGGGGCAAATTTTTGTTTCCTCGGGTTTAGGAGGAATGAGCGGGGCACAAGCCAAAGCGGCAAAAATTGTTGGCTGTATTGGTATTATTGCAGAAATCGATCCGGAGGTATCCCAAAAGCGCTACAGTCAAGGTTGGGTAGACGAACTGATAACAGATGCGGACGAATTGGTTTCTAAGATTCAAAAAGCCAGAACTCTAAAGCAAGGAGTTTCCTTTGGCTTTATTGGAAATATTGTGGATTTATGGGAACTTTTATATCTGCATAAAATTCCCGTAGCAATCGGTTCGGATCAAACCTCTTTACACAACCCTTTTGATGGGGGCTATCATCCTGTAGGTTTAAGTTTAGAAGCAAGCACACGGATGTGTTCTGAAACTCCCAAACAGTTTAAGCAGGCAGTACAACATTCTTTAAGACAACAGTTTTCATGGATTCAAAAACATCAAGCTTTAGGGATGTATTTTTTTGATTATGGAAATGCCTTTTTATTGGAGGCCCAACGTGCTGGAGCTGCTGTAAACAACCCTTCAGGCGATGGATTTATATTTCCCTCATATGTAGAGGATATCATGGGTCCAATGTGTTTTGATTTTGGTTTTGGTCCCTTCCGATGGATCTGTAGTTCGGGTTTAGAAGCGGATCTACACCTGACAGACCAATTAGCGATCGATGTTTTGACTCAAATGCTTGAAAAAGCTCCAGCTCCCATCAAAAACCAGTTAGCCGATAATCTGAAATGGATTCAGGAGGCAAATGATCATCAACTAGTGGTGGGATCTCAGGCACGGATTCTATATGCCGATGCACCTACTCGAATCGCTCTGGCTGAAATTTTTTATAAGGCACTTGCGAAAGGGAACATAAAAGGAGCTGTAATTTTGGGGCGAGATCATCATGATGTCGGCGGTACCGACTCGCCTTATCGAGAGACGAGCAATATTAAAGATGGCAGTAAGTTTACAGCCGATATGGCCGTCCATAACGTGATCGGCGATAGTTTTCGGGGTGCCAGTTGGGTTTCCCTCCACAATGGGGGTGGAGTGGGATGGGGAGAAGCCCTGAACGGGGGTTTTGGATTGGTTCTGGACGGAAGTCTAAAATCTCTTCAAAGGGCGATTCAAATGCTTTATTTTGATGTCAACAATGGTGTTTCCAGGCGGGCCTGGGCAGGAAATCCTGCAGCGCTTTGGGCGATCAAAAGAGCAATGAAAGCCGATCCAGACCTAGTGGTTACACTGCCCAATAGTGTAGACGATGATCCTATAGATTCTAAAATAGATCCCCATGAAGACCTATAGGAATCCCAATCCCAGCCTTTGGAGTGGGCGGAGGGCTCATGAATTGTTGTATGGCCACCAATGGGTCCATTGTCTCCCTTTTGATCCCAAAAATCAAATTCCACCTCAAAGCTTTGTGTGGATCGGCTATGCTACGGATGTTGGTGTAAAACGCAATCAAGGGCGTGTTGGAGCTCGATGGGGCCCCAAGTATGTACGTAAAGCCTTTGGTAAACTTCCGATTCACTTGGATTTAAAGCGCAAATGTTTTGATGTGGGTGATGTCGGACATGTGAAATCCTTAGAGGATATTCAAATCGAATTCAGTCAAATCTTAGGATGGAGTTTGGTTCAGAGGGCTTTTCCAATTGTTGTTGGAGGAGGACACGATGGTGTATATCCCCATGCCATAGCATTGCAAACTTTCCTAAAATCCAATCGACCCAAAGCACGCTTAGGAATACTAAATTTGGATGCGCATTTCGATTGTCGTAATCCCAAAGATCAAATGCATTCCGGGAATTCTTTTTCAAAGTTGATGGCCCTAGAGGATCCTCCTCATTGTATGTTTTTAGGAATTCGGGAAGAAGCCAATGATAAACGGCAATTTGAGTTCGTTCACCAGCATGGTTTGCCCTATTTTTTATTGGAATCCTGTCAAAAACCCGCTAAGAATGGAGTGTTTAAGGCTCTAGCGCAGTGGATAGATCAAGTCGATGCAATCTATTTAACGATTGATTTAGATGGTTTCGATGCAGCGCATGCCCCCGGGCTTAGTGCCCCATCTCCTCGAGGCTTTTCGATATCCTTTGTATATAAAATTATCGATCTGTTAGCTGCTTCGGGTAAGTGGTCCAGTATGGATATAGCAGAATTCAATCCCAAATACGATCAAGATCATAGGACAGCTCGTTTAGGAGCCAGTCTTATTTATCGAGCGATTCATCAATTGGATAAAAATTTAAATTTTAGATCTAAAAGTTAGGCTATCGGCCTCATCAGAAAGGTCTACAAGTATTTCTTGTACGCTGCTCTGATCCTGTCCCAATACCCATTTGCTTAATGGATTCAGGATTTTGGATTGGAGGGTTCTTTTGACGGGTCTTCCTCCAAATTGGGGGTCAAAACTCCACTGGGTAAGGGCATCCCAAGCGGCTTCGCTGAGCTGAATACTGAGCTGTTGTTTTTCGAGGCGTTTTTGCAAATGTTCTAGCTGCAATGCTACGATGGTACGGATTTCCTTTCGAGTCAGGGGAGCAAAAACGATGGATTCATCGATTCGATTTAGAAACTCGGGTCGTACCCGGCTTTTGAGTTCTTGGAGGACGGCTTGTCGTGCGGCCTCTTCTGCTGCCGAAAAGCTGGAATGTCGCTCGAAAGCTTCTTGTATGGCAGTACTTCCAATATTACTGGTCATAATGATGATGGTATTTTTAAAATCTACCAATCGCCCCTTGGTATCAGTTAAACGTCCTTCGTCTAACACTTGTAAAAGTATATTGAATGTATCGGGGTGGGCTTTTTCGATTTCGTCGAGTAATACCACCGAATAGGGTTTTCGCCGAACGGCCTCGGTAAGCTGTCCGCCCTCTTCATAGCCCACATATCCGGGAGGTGCTCCTATGAGGCGACTAACAGCATGGCGTTCTTGATATTCGCTCATGTCGATCCGGGTAAGGGCGTGTTCGTCGTCGAATAATATTTCGGCTAAAGCTTTGGCCAGTTCTGTTTTTCCAACTCCAGTGGTTCCCAAAAAAAGAAAGCTTCCTATGGGGCGTTGCTCGTCTTGGAGGGCTGCACGACTGCGACGTACGGCATCGGCAACTGCAGTCACGGCGGCTTCTTGTCCCACTACACGTTTATGGATATTAGTCTCTAGGTTTAAGAGTTTGGTCCGTTCGGTTTGGAGCATTTTAGCTACCGGGATACCTGTCCACCGGGCTACAACTTCGGCAATATCGTCGGCCGTAACTTCTTCTTGGATTAAGGCATCTTTTTGGCGGCGTTCGTTTAGGGTCTTCTGATGGGACTCCAACTCGGCTTGTGCCGCCTGAATTTTCCCATAGCGGATCTCGGCAACTTTGGCATAGTCTCCCTCACGTTCGGCTCGATCGGCTTCTGATTTTAGCTGTTCGATTTGGGTTTTGCTGTGTTGCACTTGATCAATGATTTGCTTTTCGAGACTCCATTGAGCGTAGAGTCCTTCACGGCTGTGTTTGATATCCAGGAGCTCGTCTTGTAACTGTTTTATTTTTTCTTGATCGTTTTCCCGCTTGATAGCCATGATTTCAATTTCCAATTGGCGGATTTTACGGTCCAAAACATCTAATTCTTCGGGTTTAGAATTGATTTCTAAACGCAGTTTGGATGCCGCTTCGTCCATCAGGTCGATGGCTTTATCCGGTAAAAATCGATTGCCGATATAGCGGTGCGAAAGCTCTACTGCTGCGATTAAAGCATCGTCTTTGATACGGACTTTGTGATGGGTTTCATAGGTGTCTTTGATTCCTCTAAGGATGGAAAGTGCGTCTTCTACGGACGGTTCTTCGACCAAAACCTTTTGAAAACGTCGTTCTAGGGCTTTATCTTTTTCGAAATACTTTTGGAATTCGTCTAGAGTTGTGGCTCCAATGGTTCGAAGTTCCCCCCGCGCTAGGGCTGGTTTTAGGATATTGGCGGCATCCATAGCTCCTTCGCCACCTCCAGCACCAACCAAGGTGTGAATTTCATCGATAAATAGGATGATTTTTCCGGCGCTTTTTTCAACTTCTTTAATGACGCTTTTTAGGCGTTCCTCGAACTCCCCTTTGTATTTGGCCCCAGCAATCAAGGCACCCATATCGAGTGCAAAAATTTCTTTGTCTTTTAGGTTTTCAGGTACATCGGCCTCTACAATCCGGTGGGCTAATCCTTCGGCAATGGCAGTTTTTCCAGTTCCCGGGGCTCCGACAAGGATGGGATTGTTTTTGGTCCTACGAGAAAGGATCTGTAGCATGCGTCGAATTTCGTCCTCTCTTCCGATCACGGGATCCAAACGCCCAGCTGCAACTGCTGCATTCAGATTATGGGCAAATTTTTGAAGGGCATGGTATTGAGATTCTTGAGATGGAGATTGGATGTTTTCGCCTTGTCGCAAGTCTTTCATAGCTTTTTCAATTGTTTTTTCGGTGAGTCCATTACGAATTAATAGCTGCCCTACTGCATCTTTTCGTTGGAGGAGCGCCAGCAGTATATGATCGGTACTGATATAGGCATCCTTTTGCTTTTTGGCCAAGCGAGAGGCTGCAATCAACGCTTGAGAAGCTCCTTGAGAAAAGCTCAGTTCTGTACCGCTGACTTTAGCAATTTTGTTGAGTAGTTCCTTGTTTTCTTGGGATAATTTTTCCGGGGATAGGTTTTGCTGCGAAAGGAGGTAAGGCGTCACCTGTGAATCTTCCAAAAGCAAACTCTGGAGTAGGTGTGGGGTTTCCACCCTTTGGTGTCCCCATTCTTGGGCAATCCCTTGAGCTTGGGCAAGGATATGCTGGGCGCTATGTGTAAAATCGTTCGGATTCATTACTTATCTAACAACAAAAGGTATTCCAAGCCTTTTATTGCGACATAATGACGTATAAACCCTTATAAATCAAGCCATCTTGACAGTTTTACAGGGGTAGTCTCCGAAGTAGAGCCAAATATTCACCTTTGATCTGGTCGGCTGCTTGAAGGAGCATTTCCTCATTGGAGGGAAAAGGAATTTGTTTGAGCGCAACAAGTCTGGACCAATTTTTACGTAAAGCCCTTCGATCTCCCTTATACGTACCAAAACGGTGTTCAAAAACCCATTGGGTTTCTAGTGGAAGTCGGGTAAGGACCTCTTTGCTGTCTTCGGACTCCAGTACCAGAGAAGCGCGTACTAGAAGAGATTTTTGTTGTAAGGATTGATAAAAAACAGATCGAACGGTTTTGTAGCGGGGTACTTCAATGGCGTTTCCAAGACTGTCTTTGACTTGATTACCGTCCTCATCTTTTAGAATTGTGGTACCGTCTTCTACTTCTTTTTCGCTTTCGAATACTTGTTCTTGAATGCGTTCGGGAGAAATATCAATCGCTTCGAACTGCAAGCGTACGGCATAGGTGTAGGGGACTTCTTCTTGAGGTTTTTGGTGGAATACGGCCCATCGGTTTTGGTGGGCCCCTGTTGGGATATCCAACAATTGGTTTTCTAAAGCTTTGGGAAGTATCTGTTCAGTAGCATTTTCTACAGAAGCACGAACAAAGTTGGTTCCTCGAAATTGTAATTCGTTTGCTATGGATTGTTCGGCAGTAGTCCAAGCTTGTACCTGGGAAAGGTCTATATAGGCATCGTAAAGTACTCGATAGTTATCTTTTGGGGCTGAAGGCTGTTGTAGGGTTTGTGAACTAGCTGCCTGCAGTGCTGTAGACCAACGACTGAGGGATTGTTGCAATTGTGGGAAATAGTCTTTTTGCGAAAAAGGAACGGATTTCCCGGTTTGCAGATTTACCAAAGGAAGAATAGGCTCTATCTTTTTTTGACGGCGATCCATCTGTGCATAAACACCGTAGAGGGATTGGAGTTGAGGATAACTCGTCGAAATTTCTAATTGTCGGGCTTTATCGGCATCTCGTTTTTGAGCTTTTTCATAGGCTTCCTGCAGGAGAAAAACATAGGGTTGGGAAGACTTTTTGGATTTGTTGGGACGTAGCTTTTTTAAAGCATCCTCTATGGCTGTATCATAGGAGCCGGAGTTTAATTTCTTTTGGGTGGTTTTAACTGTCGTACAGCTAAGCGTGCAAATGATCAGGAGGAAGAGTCCTAGGTTTTTCATACCGTTGAAAAATGTTTTAATAAGTTGTAAAAATAGCGAAACAAAGGGGAGGATAATCCTCTCGGAATTCGTTAATTTTGCCCTTTAATTTAGTGAATATGCAGCGAGACGAACAAATCTTTGATCTGATTCAACAAGAAGAAAGCCGCCAACTCAATGGTATTGAGTTGATTGCTTCTGAAAACTTTACCAGCCCCGCCGTTATGGAGGCCACCGGCTCTATATTAACCAATAAGTATGCCGAAGGCTATCCTGGGAAACGCTATTATGGTGGATGTGAGGTCGTCGACCAGATCGAACAGATCGCTATCGACCGTGCTAAAGAGCTTTTTGGAGCTGCGTATGCTAACGTACAGCCGCACTCAGGTTCTCAGGCCAATACGGCTGTCTTTCATGCTTTTCTTAAACCTGGAGATAAAATTTTAGGTTTTGATCTGGCACACGGAGGTCACCTAACACATGGTTCCCCTGTAAACTTTTCTGGACGACTCTACAAAGCTCACTTTTACGGAGTTCAAGAGGAAAGCGGACGTTTGGACTATGAAAATATTGCAGCCATCGCTCGTGAAGTGCAACCACAAATGATTATTGCGGGGGCTTCTGCCTATTCTCGAGATATCGACTTCGCTCAGTTCCGAGCTATCGCCGATGAAGTAGGGGCTTTCCTTCTAGCAGATATATCGCACCCTTCCGGTATGATCGCTACAGGCCTTTTAAGCAATCCAATCCCACATTGTCACGTGGTTACCACAACGACACATAAAACCCTTAGAGGACCCCGAGGAGGATTGATCCTTATGGGAGAAGATTTTGATAATCCTTTCGGCGAAAAATTAAAAAGTGGAGCCCTTAAAAAAATGTCCAATTTATTGGATATGGCGGTATTCCCTGGAAATCAGGGAGGACCTTTAGAGCACGTAGTAGCTGCCAAAGCCGTTGCTTTTGGAGAGTGTCTTAATCCTTCATTTAAAGCCTATATGGAACGTGTACGCGACAATGCTCAAGCCATGGCTGCTGCTTTTGTCAAGCGCGACTATCATATTATTTCTGGAGGGACGGACAACCATATGATGTTGATCGACCTGCGGAATAAAAACATTACTGGAAAGCAAGCCGAACAAGCTTTGGTAAAAGCGCATATCACCGCTAATAAAAACATGGTGCCATTCGATGACAAATCTCCATTTGTCACTTCTGGAATCCGTTTTGGAACCCCAGCCTTAACCACTAGAGGTTTGGGAACTGCCGATATGGAAACTGTTGTAGCTCTTATCGATAGAGTTTTACAAAACCCAGACGATGCTGCTGAGATCGAGGCGGTTGGTCAAGAGGTTAATGCCCTAATGGACGGACGACCCTTATTTACCGTTTAGGTAATCCATTCGATAGTATACAATGGCATAGGTGTCTTACTTATGCCATTTTTTTATGGCCTATGATTAACTATCAATAAGCCCTGTGTTGGTGCGAGGCTTTGTCTCCTAGTTGGTGCGAGGCTCGAGTTAGCGCAAGGCTCTGTCTTGCGCGAGTACCTTGTTGGTGCGAGGCTCTGTCTCGCACCTAAAACAGGCTCCGTATCGCACCTTAAAACTCCCTGCGTTAGCTTAGAAATAATTATAAGCGTAAGACAGAGCCTTGCGTTAACTGGCGTTTTCTAAAGCCAATTTATGAGCGACTTCGTCTGGTACTCTTTGCGGTCTAAAATTTTGAGGGTCCAACAAACACCATTGGGTATTGCATTGGACTAGAATTTGTTCGGTCCCCGATTTCCGAAATTCTACTACACGTTCCGACAGGGGACCTCTAACGTTTTTGATATAGGTTTTTACGTGGATACGATCACCTAAAACAGCTTGTCGTTTATAGGTTATTTGATGTTCCCGGACCACCCAAACGCCTTCAAATTCGAATTGAGGTGCCAATAGGTCCCAGTGTTCACGAGCTATGTCCTGAACCCAATCCAAATATTGTACGTTATTGACATGTTGGAGGTCATCCAGATGTTGCTGGGAAACCTCGATCTGTTTTTCAAAAAGATTGATCATTGCTTTTCTAAGATGGCGACTTCAAACATCAGACTCCAATTTTTTCCGGTCACAAAAAAGCTGTTTCGTTGGGGGTGGTAGGCGATTCCGTTGAGCACATCTAATTTATCGTGTTGTTCTACCTGATCTTTGAGCCCCGAAAAATCAATGACTCCATCAACTTTTCCGGTTTTAGGGTCGATAATGACAGCCACTTCTTTCTGAAATTGATAGGTGTTGGCATATATTTTACCGTTATGCCATTCCAATTCGTTGAGTTTGTTGAGTGTACTTTTATGGGTCATTACTTCTATATAGTCGATCTCCTTAAGGTTGGTGCTATCCAAAATATATATTCGATTGCTGCCATCAGATTTGTAGAGCTTTTGCCCATCGTTACACAAGCCCCAGCCTTGTTTACTGGAACCGTATGTAAATTTCCCTTCGACTTCCATGCTTTTTTGATCGTAAATAAACCCGAGCTTGGACAGCCATGTCAATTGATAAATTTTGTCGTTGAGGAGGGTTAACCCTTCCCCAAAATATTCATCAGCTAAGGGTTTTAAGGTTTCCACTGTTCCAGTTTTAAAATTCACTTTCCTAAGACTGGATTTCCCTTTAAGTCCGGTACTTTCATATAGCTCATCTCCCAAAAATTCAAGTCCTTGGGTATACGCAGCCTTATCGTGTGGATAGGTATTGAGTATTTTATAGGTGTAGAGTTTTGGCGGTTCATCGGAGAGTAGCGTAATACTTTTTTGAACCCGAAAGGCTTTTCCGTCGGCGGTTCCGCTGATGGTAAGTTGATGTTTTCCCAAACGCTCCTTTTGAAATACATGCTTATTTTCGATGGTTTGTCCATCCAAACGATAAGACAGTTGATCGAGGGTTAATTCTTTTTTGTTTTGAAGACTAAACCGAAGGGTATCTCCCCATTGGAAGGATTTTTTGGGATGATCTACTAGAAGTCTGATACCGTTATCGGTACTTGGATTACACGCTAAAAAGGTGACAAACAGCAGGCTGTAAATTCCAATTTTCAT
>WTJH01000130.1:0-2715 GCA_011524915.1 Flavobacteriales bacterium
GAAAGTGTGTATACGCCAAAAGCGTATCGAGGGTTCGAATCCCTTCCTCTCTGCCAGAAACTCCACTTGTATATTCCAAGTGGAGTTTTTTTTTACTTCGATGGATCGAAGCTCCCACAGATCCTTGCGGTTCCCTTTTTTTACTTTAGATTTAAAACATCTTAAGATTTTTAGAGTCTTATGGATATGGAATCGCCTGGAGTTTAATACCCTAATTTATATTTTATGAGCCAGACCAAAAATTCGAAGCTTTATTGGAAAAAGAATATTCGCTATCTACTGATCCTTTTAACTCTATGGTTTTCGGTTTCCTTTGGTGCAGGAATTATTCTAAAAGATGTTTTAGATACCGTTCATATTGGAGGATTTCCTCTGGGCTTTTGGTTTGCTCAACAAGGTTCTATTTATGTTTTTGTAGTCCTGATTTTCGTCTATGTACGTTGGATGAATAAACTCGATGCTCAATACGGTTTTGACGAAGACTAAATTCGATTCCCTAATTAAACAAATGATAAGATGACAGTACAAATTTGGACCTATATTTTGGTAGGTATCACATTCGCACTTTATATAGGTATCGCAATTGGGTCGCGTGCCGGATCGACCAAAGAATTTTATGTAGCTGGCGGAGGAGTTTCTCCCTTGGCAAACGGAATGGCGACAGCGGCCGACTGGATGTCGGCAGCATCTTTTATATCTATGGCGGGTCTGATCTCTTTTATGGGCTATGATGGCTCGGTATATCTGATGGGTTGGACTGGAGGCTACGTTCTTTTAGCCCTGCTTTTAGCTCCCTATCTTCGGAAATTTGGAAAGTTTACCGTTCCTGATTTTATTGGCGAACGCTATTATTCCAAAACCGCTCGTATCGTTGCGGTACTCTGTGCTCTGCTGGTATCCTTTACCTATGTAGCTGGTCAAATGCGGGGGGTAGGCGTAGTTTTCTCCCGATTTTTAGAAGTTGACATCAATACTGGTGTAATTATTGGGATGCTGATTGTCTTGTTTTATGCTGTATTGGGTGGAATGAAGGGGATCACTTACACTCAGGTAGCTCAATATTGTGTATTGATTTTTGCATTTATGGTGCCTGCCATCTTCATTTCATTTCAGATGACTGGAAACCCAATTCCGCAATTAGGCTTTGGAGGAACAGGAGCCGATGGTGTGGCCTTATTGGATAAGTTAAATGGTCTTTCGCAAGAACTGGGATTTGCGGAGTATACTCAAGGAACCAAATCGCGGTGGGATGTGTTTGCAATAACGGTTGCCCTTATGGTGGGTACCGCTGGCTTGCCCCATGTAATTGTTCGTTTCTTTACCGTGAAACGTGTAAAAGATGCGCGCAAGTCTGCAGGACTAGCCTTGTTGTTTATTGCGATCTTATATACCGCTGCTCCGGCAGTTGCCGTTTTTGCCAGAACAAACCTCATCAATACAGTCAGCAATCAGCCCTATGCAGACATGCCTCAATGGTTTTCGAACTGGGAAAAGACGGGCTTGTTGAAGTTTGAAGACAAAAACAATGATGGATTGATCCAATATGTAGCGGACAAAAATGTCAATGAATTGACTGTAGACCGGGACATTATGGTACTTGCCAATCCTGAAATTGCTAATCTTCCTGCTTGGGTAATAGCCTTGGTTGCTGCCGGAGGACTTGCTGCTGCACTTTCTACCGCAGCTGGGCTTTTATTGGTTATTTCTTCATCGGTTTCACACGATTTATTTAAAAATGTCTTTTATCCAGACATCAGTGAAAAGCAAGAATTAGTTGCCGCTCGTTTGGCTGCCGTTGGCGCTGTTTGTGTGGCCGGATACTTTGGAATTAATCCTCCAGGCTTTGTTGCTGCGGTTGTAGCTCTTGCCTTTGGGTTGGCTGCAGCCTCTTTCTTTCCGGCGATCATCTTGGGGATTTTCTACAAGAAAATGAACAAAGAGGGTGCTATTTCAGGAATGATTGTCGGGATTTCTCTTATGGTATTTTATATGCTGAAATTTAAATTTGGAATCTTTGACGGAGGAAAAGCTGCTGTTGCTGGCCTACAGACTCAGTGGTGGTTTGGGATTTCTCCTGAAGGATTTGGATCTATTGCTATGCTTGTGAATTTTACTGTTTCGTTGATCGTTAATCGATTCACGGCCGAACCTCCACAAGAAGTTCAAGAGATTGTAGAAAATATTCGTATCCCCAGCGGTGCAGGTGCAGCCACACACTAATTTATTTTTTTAAATTTCAAGGGTCAAACGAAACAGTTCGGCTTTTATAAATAATATCTGGATGAGTAATTACCACATCAAAAACCTAGAAGAATATTTTCAGATCTACAGAAAATCTGTCAGTGATCCCGAAAGCTTTTGGGAAGAAATCGCAGAAGAACATTTCGTTTGGCAAAAACGGTGGAATAAGGTTCTGTCCTGGGATTTTTCAAAACCCGAAGTGAAATGGTTTGAAGGGGCCCAACTCAATATTACCGAAAACTGTATCGATCGTCATTTGGCATCTCGAGGGGATAAAACTGCAATCTTATTCGAGCCCAACGATCCGGAGGAAGCACCCCAGCATATTACCTACAAGCAGTTGCATATGCAAGTCAACAAGATGGCAAATGTCTTAAAGGGACAAGGAGTAAAGAAAGGCGATCGGGTTTGTATTTACTTACCCATGATCCCTGAGTTGGCTTATGCAGTATTGGCTTGTGCTCGTATTGGAGC
>WTJH01000130.1:2815-19385 GCA_011524915.1 Flavobacteriales bacterium
GCCTATACCTTTAAAAATATTTTCCAATACCGGGAAGATGATATTTATTGGTGTACGGCAGATATAGGATGGATTACCGGACATTCCTATATATTATATGGACCCCTAGCAAATGGGGCAACCACAGTAATGTTTGAAGGGGTTCCTTCCTATCCGGATTTTGGGAGGTTTTGGCAGATTGTTGAAAAACACAAAGTCAATCAATTCTATACAGCACCAACTGCGATCCGAGCTTTGGCCAAAGAAAATATCGAATACGTAGAAAAATACGATTTGTCTTCTCTTAAAGTACTGGGTTCAGTTGGAGAACCCATCAATGAAGAAGCTTGGCATTGGTACAACAATAATATAGGTAAGAAAGAAAGTCCTATTGTAGATACTTGGTGGCAAACCGAAACGGGAGGGATTATGATTTCACCTATTCCGTATTCTACGCCAACAAAACCCACCTTTGCAACACTTCCATTTATTGGAATTCAGCCGGCATTGATGGACGAACATGGAGTTGAAATTCCAGACAACCAAGTAGAGGGGCGATTGTGTATCAAATACCCTTGGCCTTCGATGGCTCGAACCATCTGGGGAAATCACGAACGCTATCGTGAAACCTATTTTTCGGCCTATCCTCAAATGTATTTTACGGGAGACGGAGCTTCTAGAGATGCGGTAGGCTACTATCGAATTACGGGTCGTGTAGATGATGTTGTGATTGTTTCCGGTCATAATTTAGGAACAGCCCCGATCGAGGATGCTATAAATGAGCACCAAGGAGTGGCTGAATCGGCTATTGTCGGGTTCCCTCACGATATAAAAGGGAATGCCCTTTTTGGATATGTTATTTTAAAAGATGAAGCTACTAGTCGGGACGAAGATGAGCTCCGAGCAGAAATCAATCGTTTAATTTCCGATAAAATTGGTCCCATTGCCAAATTGGATGTGATCAAGTTTGTTCCGGGACTACCCAAAACACGTTCGGGAAAAATCATGCGGCGTATTTTAAGAAAAATAGCGGCCAAAGATGTTTCGAACTTGGGAGATACCTCTACACTGCTCAACCCTGACGTGGTTGAGAAAATTCGAGAAATCGTAGGAGTTTAAATGGGAAAGGGTCTGGCTAAAGGACCCTTTTTTGTTTTTTACACCCCTAACGATAGAAGACCTTACGGTTGTGGATGGCTAGGATTTTTGATGGGTTTGTACGATACAAGAGTCTTTTTTTTGCCCGAGTTAAATTGACTTCACTAATGTTTCCCTTTAGGGATCAATTTTTTTATATATTTAAGCCTTAAAATAATTCACAAAAATATCTAGACAATGAGAAAACTGATTCTTGCCTTAGCTGTAGTTGGATTCTTTGCGGTTTCCATGCCTGCTTATGCTGCTCCGGTAATTACACCTGCCACTGTGCTGGTACAAGAGGAAGAGGCTCCTGCTCAAGAGGCATCTTTTACTCAGGAACTTAAAAAACGTTTTATTGAAGGAGGTCCCGGATTTATGGGGATCGTACTGATTTGTTTGATTCTTGGTTTAGCCATCGCTATCGAACGTATCATTTTCCTAAATCTTGCAACCACGAATACGAAAAAACTCACTGCTGGTGTTGAAGAGGCACTCTCTTCAGGTGGTGTTGATGCTGCTAAAGAAGTATGTAGAAACACTCGCGGACCAGTAGCTTCTATCTTCTATCAAGGATTAGACCGTTTGGATGAAGGTGTCGAAAGCGCAGAAAAGGCAGTAATTGCTTATGGTGGTGTTCAAATGGGACAACTAGAAAAGAATGTTTCTTGGATTTCTTTATTTATTGCTCTTGCTCCCATGCTTGGGTTTATGGGTACTGTAATCGGGATGATTCAAGCCTTTGACAAGATCGAAGCTGCAGGAGATATGCAACCATCACTCGTTGCTGGAGGTATTAAAGTAGCACTTTTGACTACCGTTTTCGGTTTGATTGTGGCCATTATACTTCAAATTTTCTACAACTATATTGTTGCTAAAATCGACAGTATCGTAAATGACATGGAAGATGCATCCATCACTCTTGTGGATATTCTTGTCGCTCAGAAAAAATAAGTTCATATTTATATTCAACGCTTATGAACCTTCAAAATATTGTTAAAATCGTATGTGGAGTCTTCGGAGTTCTAGGGGTAATCCTTTTACTTCGAATTATATCCACTGGAGATGAAGAAATCAAAATGGCAGCTGCCATGGGAGATTTTGGAACTGTTTCGCCACTCGTATCTCTTTCCCTATTCATTGTGGGGATTATTGTAGTGGTCACCTTGGTATTTTCCTTGGCTAACCTAGCTTCAGATGCTCAAAAACTTAAAAAGGCACTTATTTTTATTGGTCTTTTTGGATTGGTTGTAGCTCTTAGCTTTGGACTATCATCCGGTGTAGAAACTCCATTAAAAGACGGTGAGGTACTATCTGCCAGCGGATCCCGTTGGGTAGAGGCAGGCCTCCGAACCTTTTTTATCTTAACTTTTGTCGCTGTTGGAGCCATGCTCTATTCAGGTGTACAAAAGCTTATTAATCGTTAAGACTAAACTATGCCTAGAAGAGCAGCACCAGAAGTAAATGCAGGGTCTATGGCCGACATCGCATTCCTTCTTCTTATCTTCTTTTTGGTAACGACAACTATCGAAACCGATAGTGGAATTAACCGGAAGCTTCCTCCTATGGAAGATGTGGTTGATCCTCCAATCATCAAAGAGAAAAATATCTTTACGGTGGTGGTTAACAAAAACAACCAACTCCTAGTAGAAGAAGAATTAACGGAAATTAAGGACCTACGAGCAATGGCCGTAGCTTTCCTTGATAACGGTGGCGGTCAAGGCGAAGATGCCTGTGATTATTGCCAAGGAAAAAGAGACCCTGAGTCCTCCGACAATCCGGAAAAAGCTATTATATCTCTTAAAAACGACCGTGAAACATCTTACAAGATTTACATAGCCGTTCAGAACGAGTTGGTAGCCGCTTATAATGAATTGAGAAATCGGGAATATCTTCGTTTAAATCCAATGGATGGAATGGATTTTGTTGCTGCCAACAAAATGTATTCTGATCCACGCACCGATGCGGGTACTAAAGCCAAGATGAAGCCGAAGTTAGACGAGGTGAAACAAATGTATCCTCAAAAGCTTTCCGAAGCAGAACCAAGTAAAACCAATTAATAGAATAACTTATGTCGAAGTTTAAGAAGAAAAAAAGTGGAGATCTCCCAGCGATTTCTACAGCATCGCTCCCAGACATCGTATTTATGTTGTTATTCTTTTTTATGGTAGCTACAGTAATGCGCGATAGTACTCTTATGGTGGCTAATGTTCTTCCAGCAGCCGATCAAGTTCAGAAACTAGATAAGAAAGATCGGGTGATGTATATCTATGCCGGAAAGCCATCTACTCGCTATCAAGACAAATACGGTTCTGGCGCTCGTATTCAGTTAAATGACAAATTTGCTTCTGTATCTGAAGTAGCTGCGTTTGTTTTAGCTGAAAGAGCCTCGAAACGTCAGGAGTTACAAAATGTACTTACAACGGCCCTAAAGGTCGATGGAGATACCAAAATGGGACTTGTCACTGATATCAAACAAGAATTAAGAAAGGTGAATGCCTTAAAACTTAATTATACCACACGTTTGGGAGATTATGCCCAAAACATGGATTAACATTTTGTTCCTGAAAGATTTTTAAAAGTGCCATTTAATGGCACTTTTTTTTTGATCTTTATACAAAGATTTCAAATGTCTCGAACTCGGATAATCACGGTTTTTTGTTTGTTTTGGAGTGTTGCTCTTCAAGCTCAAAACCCTCTTTTTCGGGAAGATCAACTCTATTTGGGTGTTGGGGTATTAATTGCGGACGCCAATCAGGATTCCTTTTCTCAGACCGATTTTTCAGGTCAGTTGCAGTTGGGTTTTATCCGAGACTTCCCCATCCGCAAGGACAGCAAATGGGCACTGGGTTTAGGGATTGGATACGATTATAGAGCTCTGGTTAGCAACCTATCCTCTCAGCTGGATAATCAAGGAGAATTGGATCAGTTGCAATGGCTGCAGTCCAACGAAAACCCCGAAGGTTTTCGACAATCCCGAATAGTGATTCCACTGGAGCTTAGATGGAGAAATGCTACCCCCGAAACGGATGCCTTTTGGAGGATACACAGCGGGGTAAAATGCAGTTATATTTACCACAATCGATTTCAGTCTTTGAATACAAACGATTTTAAATCTTTTGTTGATCCGTGGCAATTGTCCGCCCATTTTGTGGTAGGTTTCAATACCTGGAACTTCTATGTAGAGTATGAGCTTATTCCCTGGCTAAAAGCAGATTTTCCCATTTCGAATAGCAGTGGAATGGAGTTGAATACCCTTCAGCTAGGAGTCTTATTTTATTTTCTATAATTCTTTCCGCAATCGAGCGACGGGTATTTCCATCTGTTCGCGATATTTGGCCACTGTTCTTCGAGCCACGGGATAGCCTTTTTCTTTTAATAGTGATGCAAGAGCTTGATCTGAAAGAGGCTTTTGTTTGTTTTCTTTAGCAATCAATTGTTCCAGATGCGTTTTAATCTCAATGGGAGATACTTCCTCACCGCTTTGCATGCTAAAGCCTTCAGAAAAGAATTCCTTTAATAACCGAATCCCATAGGGGGTGTCGATGTATTTACTGTTTGCTACCCGGGAAACCGTAGAGATATCCATATCTATCGCCTCAGCAATATCTTTGAGGATCATGGGTTTTAAGAGTTTTTCGTCTCCACTTAAAAAGTAATCCTTTTGGTGATTGACAATTGCATTAATGGTTTTGAAAAGAGTCTGGTAGCGTTGTTCCAAAGCTTCAATAAACCATTTTGCTGCATCTAGCTTTTGTTTGATAAACAAGACCGCTTCTTGTTGCGACTTGGACTTATCCTTAGCTTCCTGATAGCCAGCCAGCATATCCTTGTAGCTATGCGAAACATGCAGTTGAGGTGCGTTTCTTCTATTGAGTTCTACTTGTACCTTTCCATCTTCTATATGCAGGGTAAAATCGGGTACGATATGATTGTTTTGGGCACTTGCCGCATGAGCTCCGCCAGGTTTTGGATTCAGTTTTGCAATCTCATCCAAAACCTCTTTAAGTTCAACTTCATTCAACCGAAAACGGTCCTGAAGTTTTTGATAGTGTTTACGGCTAAAGGCATCGAACCCAAATTCTATGATTTGAAGAGCATTGTCGATACTGGGCTTTTGTGCTTTTTTTCGTTGTAATTGTAGCAGTAGGCATTCCTGAAGACTTCGAGCTCCCGTTCCCGGAGGGTCTAAGGATTGTACTTTCTTTAATACGGATAAGAGTTCTTCTCGACTTACCATTAAGTTTTGGGTAAATGCTAAATCGTCCATGAGATCTTCGATTTCTCGACGCAGATATCCACTATCGTCTATACTCCCCACAATAAAAGTTGCAATGGGTTGTTCTGCTTCCGATAAGATTAAGGTTTGCAACTGCTGCATCAAATGCTGATGGTATCCCAATTGATTGCCTAAGGGACTGTCTTTGATGGTCTCATCGGAGCTATAATTTTGGGCCTGAAGTTTGTAGCTGGGAATTTCGTCATCCGACAGATAAGCTCCTAGGTCAATCGCATCTGTATCTATTTGTAAGCTATCTTCCGTATCTAGATCTTCCTCCCCGAGTGGATCCACGGGTTCTAGACCGCTTTCCAAGGCTGGATTTTCTCCCAATTCGGCCTGAATGCGCTGCTCCAAATCCAAGGTAGAAAGCTGAATCAGCTTCATCAGTTGAATTTGTTGTGGCGAGAGTTTCTGCGCCAGTTTGATTTGCAGTTGTTGCTTAAGCATAGCTTAATTTACAAAATTTAGAAGCGCACGGAAGTTTAGGGAAACGTTAAAATGAAGCGTTTTGCGGGGTCCTTGGAAAAGGTATTACATCTCGAATATTACTCATGCCCGTGGCAAAAAGTACTAAGCGTTCAAATCCCAGACCAAAGCCACTATGAGGGGCAGAACCAAATCTTCTCAAATCTAAATACCACCACAATTCTTCAGGGTCCACATCCATGGCTTGCATGCGTTCTTGAAGCACCTCTAGACGTTCTTCTCGTTGCGATCCCCCAACAATTTCTCCTATACCCGGGAATAGAATATCCATAGCTCTAACGGTTTTTCCATCGGGATTCATCCGCATATAAAAAGCCTTTATTTCCGCAGGGTAGTCATATAAAATAACTGGGCATTCGAAATGCTTTTCTACTAAATAGCGTTCGTGTTCGCTTTGAAGATCGGCCCCCCATGCATCAATAGGGAATTGGAATTTTTTCTTTTTATTGGGTTTGGACTGACGAAGAATATCAATGGCCTCTGTATAGGAAACTCGTTTAAAGGTGTTGTTGACTACAAAGGAAATTTTTTCGATCAATCCCATTGGGCTGCGCTCATTTTGAGGTTTGGTTTTGTCCTCGTCAGCTAATCGTTTGTCTAATATTTGTAAGTCTTCGGAGCAATTGTCCAATACTTTTTTCAAGACATATCGGATAAATTCCTCAGCCAAATCCATATTGTCTTCCAATTGATAAAAGGCCATTTCGGGCTCAATCATCCAAAATTCGGCTAAATGTCGCGTAGTATTTGAATTTTCGGCACGGAATGTTGGTCCGAAAGTATATACATTCCCCAGTCCCATCGCAAAGGTTTCTGCTTCTAGTTGGCCCGAAACCGTAAGATGTGTTTCCTTACCGAAAAAATCTTGTTTATAATCGATGTTTCCGTCATCGTCGAGCGGCGGATTTTTGGGGTCTAGATTACTTACCCGAAACATTTCTCCTGCACCTTCTGCATCACTTCCCGTTATGATGGGGGTGTTGACATATACAAAGCCTTTGGTCTGAAAAAACTCGTGTACAGCAAAGGATAGGACGGATCGGATCCGCATGATGGCGCTAAAAGTAGCTGTACGGACTCTTAAGTGTGCTTTTTCCCGTAAAAATTCAAGGCTGTGTTTTTTGGGTTGGATGGGGTAGCTTTCAGGATCGGATTCTCCCAATACTTCAAGGCTTTCTACCTGAATCTCCAGCGACTGGCCTTTGCCTTGACTCGGGACCAATTTACCTTCAAGCGCCAGAGCTGTTCCAGTATTGATTTTTTTAAGAATACTTTCGTCCATTTGCTCAAAATCCACTACACATTGAAGATTGCTTTGCGTAGATCCATCGTTGAGCGCTATAAACCTGTTCGCCCTAAAGGTTCGCACCCAGCCCCGAACACCGACCTTTTGGTCTTGAGCATCGAGACCCATAATTTCAGAAATTCTCTGATATTCCATGCCTTAAATTTGGGCACAAAGATAGGGCATTCCCCGAATACTTAAACCCGTTTATTGAGCCGAAAACGCCATCTTTCAGGATTCTTGATGACTTTTTCGTTACTGATATTTTCTGCCAAAGAAATCAAAAGGGCAGGAAGAAGGATCAGATTTGCTAACATGGCCATCAGTAGGGTAACGGATACGAGTCCGCCTAAAGCAACCGTCCCTCCGAAATTGGAAGACATAAAAACAATAAACCCAAAAAATAAAACGATGGAGGTGTAAAACATACTCACTCCTGTTTCTCGAAGAGCTTTATAGATGGAGGATTTAATTTTCCAGTTACTAGCAATGAGTTCTTGGCGATATTTGGCCAAAAAGTGGATGGTATCGTCCACCGATATTCCAAAGGCAATACTGAAAACCAAGATGGTTGACGGTTTTAAGGGAATTCCGCTAAAGCCCATCACGCCAGCTGTGATAACCAAGGGAAGTAAATTGGGTACCAACGAGATGACGATCATCTTGTAGGAACGAAACATATAAGCCATAATTAGGGCAATAATCAGAATGGCCAGTAAGAGGGAAATCAAGAGATTCTTGATTAGGTATTTAGTGCCTTTTAAGAATAGTAATGACTTTCCCGTAAAGGTAAGTGTATATCGATCTTCCGGAAAAATACGTGCCGCCTCCTCTCGAAGTTTAGCTTCGATGGCTTCCATACGCGGGGTGGAAATATCTTTCATAAAGGTCGTGATTCGAGCGTATTGCCCGCTGTCGTCTACATAATTGGTTAACAGATTGGTGCCCGATTCTTGATTCTTGATATATGGATATATAAAACTATTTTCTTGAGTGGTAGGGAGCTGAAAGTAATTTGGATTGCCATTATAATAGGCTTGTTTAACGAACTTGACAGCATTGACTACCGAAAGGGGAGGGGATAGTTCTGGAATTTCGTCTATCTGAGCGTGCAATCGGTTCATTCGTTTCAAGGTAGCCGGTTTTAAAATACCATTCTTACGCTTGGCATCGACCAACACTTCTACGGGAACGATCCCATTAAATTCTTGATCGTAAAATTGGATATCTTGGAAGAACTCAGATTTTTTGGGCATGTCCTCAATGAGGCTACCAGAAATATCGATTTTATAAATTCCGATGATTCCAAAGATCAATCCGGCTAAAGCGATTAAGAAAACATTGATGCGTTGGTATCGCACTTGGTTTTCCATCCAATTGACAAGTGTCCGTATGTTTTTATTTTTTAAATGCCGGAGGTGTTTTGTTTTGGGCGGTGGCATTATACTGTAAACAATTGGTATGATCAACAAGGATAAGATAAAGATGAAGAGGATATTCAAAGAGGCAATGATTCCAAACTCTTTTAAAATCTTACTATTGGTCAATATAAAAGTGGAAAATCCAGAAGCCGTTGTCAAGTTGGTCATTAGGGTGGCATTCCCAATTTTTGAGATCACCCGTACAAGAGATTTGGCTTGGTTTCCGTGGCGATCTACTTCTTGCTGATATTTGTTGATCAAGAATATGCAATTGGGCACCCCAATAACAATAATCAGGGGAGGGATCAGGGCGGTTAATACAGTGATTTCGTATCGGAAAAGCCCCAGAGTTCCCAAGGCCCACATAACCCCTATAAGGACTACGGAAAGGGCAATAAAGGTGGCTCGAAAAGAACGAAAGAATAAGAAGAAGATCAGCGCTGTGAGCAAGGTTGCCGAAAGGACAAACAAGCCGATTTCATCCACTATATTTTGAGCGTTAAGCGTCCGAATGTAGGGCATGCCCGAGACGCGAAGGTTGACTTCATTTTCCGATTCAAAAGTTTCAATAAGCGGGATTAATTCTTCAAAAACGAAGGCTTTGCGAACTGCTGTATTGACGATGTCTGGATCCATGTAAATTATGGATCGAACTGTTTCGGTTTCCTTATTGAATAAAAGGTTGTTATAAAAAGGGAGTTCTTGAAAAAGCCTGGTTTTAAATTCTTGGATGGAAGTTTGGGTCGGATTTTCAGGGATCTGAACCGCTTCTAGCTTCAACTGCTGAGCTTCGCTATCCTTTTTAAGGGCTTGTACATTGTCGATAGACAAGACAAGACCAACTTCTGGAAAAGCATTGATCTGTTGGTTGAGCTTTTTCCAAGCTTTAAGTCGATCTGGGGTAAAAAGTTTGGGATCGTTGAGGGCAATAGTTATCAGATTCCCTTCGTCTCCAAATTTTTCTACAAATTTTTGATATTGGAGATTTTCAGGATGTTTGTCTGGAAGTAAATTGGCCTCGGTAAAGGTGAATTGCATGTATTTCCATTGGGTAGACCATAAGAGGGTTGCCCCTAAAATTCCCAATAAAATAAGTGTGCGATTTCTAAGGATCGCCCGAGCCAAGACAGCCCAAAAATCAATTCCTTTCCGCTGGCGGTTTCCCATCAGACCGTTAAGATTTCTTGTTCTTTTTGAGCAAAAAGTGTATCGATTTGTTTGATGAATCCATCGGTTAAATTCTGAATATCAACCTCATAATTTTTCTTCAAATCTTCAGACCCTTCGTTTTTTTTGATCTCGTTATTGGCGTCTTTACGGGCATTTCGGATACTAACTTTCGCATCTTCCGCTTCGGACTTTGCCAAACGGGCCAGTTCTTTTCGTCGTTCTTCCGTTAGAGGTGGAATATTGATAATGATGGATTCTCCATTGTTCATCGGGTTAAAGCCTAAATTTGCTACCAGTATAGCTTTTTCTATCTCTCCTAAAAGACTTTTGTCAAATGGCTGTACCGTTAGGGTGCGCGCATCTGGGCTATTCACATTAGCCACTTGATTTAAAGGCGTTTGGGCTCCGTAATATTCGACTTGTACAGAAGAGAGCATCACAGGATTGGCTTTTCCTGCACGAATATTTAAAAATTCACGTTCCAAATGCTCAATGGCACCTTCCATAGATTCTTGGGTAGTTTCTAATATGATTTCAAATGCTTCTTCCATAATTCAGTGCGTTTATAAGTAGACTTTAGTTCCAACATTATCCCCTTTTACAATTCGCGTAAGATTTCCAGGGGTATTGATATCAAATACGATAATGGGGAGTTCATTTTCTTGACTTAAAGTAAATGCCGTTGTATCCATGACTTTTAGGCCTTTTTTAAGGACTTCGTCAAAGGATAATTGATCAAATTTACTAGCGGTTCGATCTTTTTCAGGGTCTGCATTGTAGATGCCGTCTACTCGAGTACCTTTTAAGATAACATCGGCACCAATTTCAATTGCTCGAAGAACAGCGGCAGAATCGGTTGTAAAGAAAGGATTTCCAGTACCCGATCCAAAAATTACAACCCGTCCTTTTTCTAGATGTCGCGTCGCCTTTCTTTTGATGAATGGTTCTGCGATGGCTTCTATTTTAATAGCAGTTTGTAGGCGCGTAGGAACATCGTTATTTTCCAAAGCGCTTTGTAAAGCCAGACCATTGATTACAGTAGCTAGCATTCCCATATAGTCTGCTTGTACTCGATCCATTCCTTTGCTGGCCCCCGAAACCCCTCTAAAAATATTACCACCTCCAATGACGATCGCTACTTCAACGCCTTGCAAATGAATTTCTTTGATCTGTTTGGCATACGCATCTAATCGGCTGGGGTCGATCCCGCTATTTTGGTTTCCCATAAGAGCTTCGCCGCTTAATTTTAGAAGGATTCTATTGTATTTCATGGATGAGAAATGATGATTAGCAAATATATAAAAACAAGCGCAGCATGGAAGCGCATAAAGCCATCAAACTGCTTTTAAACTCAGATCACAAATAGGTGCTGCATAGGTGAGTGCACCCATTGAAATATAGTGAACTCCTGTTTCTGCAATCTCTACTAAATTTTGATCTGTGATATTTCCAGAGGCTTCGGTGGGGATACGATTATCGATCAATTGAACCGCCTCTTGAAGTTGCAGGACAGACATATTGTCTAATAATATACGTTTGATCCAGGGGAATGTTAGTGCCTGTTCTACCTCTTTTAGGTTCCGTGTTTCTACCACCACACCCAAATCTTCAAGTCTATTGTTTTGAAGGTAATTAAGCGTCTGGGTTAAGGCTTGTTGAACTCCACCGCAGTAGTCGATATGATTGTCTTTAATCATTAACTCGTCGTAGAGTCCCATCCGGTGATTCACGCCACCACCAATAGTGACTGCCCATTTTTCTGCTACTCTAAAGTTCGGGGTTGTTTTTCGTGTGTCTAACAGCTGACAGGAAGTGTGTGCTACAGCGTCTACAAGCTTTCGAGTATAGGTGGCAATCCCACTCATGCGTTGGAGGCAATTGAGTGCCAATCGTTCAGTAGCCAAAATAGCTTGTGTTTTTCCTTCCACATAAAATCCCTCGTCACCGACCGAAACCCGATCTCCATCTGCCGCTATCAAAGTGACTTTTAAATCGGGATCATAGGCTTGAAAGATCGTAGAGGCCATTTCAATACCTGCCAGTACACCTGAAAATTTAATTTTTAAAACGGCTTTAGAAACTTGATGCTCAGGAATACAAGAACGACCACTGTGGTCGCCTGTACCTAAATCTTCTTCAAGGCCCAGCTGAATCATCCGATTCAAGGCTTCTTGGTGTTGGGTTGCAAAATTACTTGGCCAAGTCATGGTTGTAAAATACACCTTCGTTTACACGAATGTTTTGAGATTGTTTTATCATTAGATACGCCACACTCACCAAATTTCTGAGTTCACACATTTCGGCTGTGAGTTGATTGGTTTGGTAGAGTTCTTGAGTTTCATCGAAAATCTTTTTCAATTTTTTTTCAGCACTTTCTAATTGAGCAGAAGTTTTAAAAATTCCTGCTTTACGCGTCATGGTCTTTTGGAGTTTTTGTTTGAGTTTGTGGACTCGAGCGATAGAAATTTCAGCATTGTATCCTTCTCCTTGCCATTGGGGGAGTTCGATTTTCTTGGATTTATTTGTCTTGAGATACTCCAGTTGAGAAATGCTCGACAAGGCCGCGCGATGTGCAAAAACAAGAGATTCTAATAAAGAATTTGAAGCCAGTCTATTGGCTCCATGTAGACCGGTATGGGCACATTCCCCTATGGCATAGAGACCCGAAAGTTGCGTTTCCCCAACCGAATTTACTTGAAGGCCTCCACAGAAATAGTGAGCTGCTGGGACAATAGGGATCCAGTCTTGAGGTAGGTTAATTCCTACTTGTGAACAGGTTTTTTTGATGTTCGGGAACCGTTTTTCCAATTCGTCTTCCGGCATCTGCTGAACATCCAGCCAAACAAAATCCTCTTCAGATTTTTCGATTTCTTGTTGAATGGCTCGGGCTACAATATCCCGAGGCGCTAATTCTGCTCGACTATCGTATTGGGGCATAAATCGTTCGCCCAAACTATTGCGCAGTAACCCACCTGCTCCTCGAACCGCTTCAGTAATTAAAAAAGTTTGTCCATCGACCTTGGGATACAGGGCCGTAGGATGAAATTGGACATAAGGCAAGCCTTCAATAAAGACTTTAGCCCTGTAGGCGGCTCCAAGACCGTCTCCAGTTGCACTGGGTGGATTGGTTGTGTGTTGAAACAATTCTCCTGCGCCTCCCGTAGAAAGGATTGTGATTTGAGCAGCAATGGTTAAGATTTCGGCCCGGTCCTTTGCAATTACGTAGGCACCATGACAGCGCTCGCTATGTGTTTTGGTATGGTGATCGGTGATGAGGTCTACTAGGGTGTGATTTTCCAAAAGTGTGATATTGGAAAAACTTTTTACTTTTTCAATTAGTGTTTCCTGGATTTGAAGACCTGTCTGATCCTTGTAATGAACAATTCTTTTTTCGGAATGTCCACCCTCTTGGGCTAAATGTAGTTGCTGTTCTTGAGTGTCAAAAGAAGTTCCCCATTGCATCAACTCTTGGAGTCGGGCTTGGCCTTCTTCGACCACAAAACGTACTACCTCAGGGTTGGATTTTCCGGCTCCAGCAATCAGGGTATCTTCAATATGTTTTTGATAGGAGTCTTTTAAATGATCTGTAACTACTGCGATTCCTCCTTGCGCATAACGGGTGTTGGTTTCCGAAAGATTGTTTTTTGAAATTAAAGTCAGCTGAATATCGGGATGATTTTCGGCTACTTTGATGGCATAGGAAAGTCCAGAAATACCAGTTCCAATAACTAAAATATCTGTTTTCATAATTAGCCCAACGCCAGCATTCGATCAATCGGTTTTTTAGCAGCTTCAATCAGTGCTTGATCCAGTTGAATTTGAGGGGCGTTATACTTCAGACAAGTGTATAGTTTTTCGAGGGTGTTAAGCTTCATAAAAGCACATTCACTACACGCACAAGTGTCGTCTTCTACTGGAGCGGGAATCAAGATTTTATCTGGACACCTTTTTTGCATTTCGTGAAGAATGCCTGCCTCGGTAGCAATGATGAATTTTTTACTCGAATCTTCTTCTACGAACTTCAATAAGCCTGAGGTGCTTCCGATATAGTGAGCAATCTCTAAGATAGGGGATTCGCTTTCGGGGTGGGCTATAAACTTCGCATCCGGATGCTCTTTGAATAATTGAACCACCTTGTCAAAAGAAAAAGCCTCGTGAACAATACAGGACCCTTCCCACAGAATCAGGTCACGACCTGTCTTTTTTTGAAGATAGCGTCCTAGGTTTTTATCTGGAGCAAATATGATGGGCTGTTGCTCGGGAATCGATTCAATTACGCGAACGGCATTACTTGAGGTACAAACAATATCGCTCAGCGCCTTGATTTCTGCTGAACAGTTGATATAGGTAACGACTATAGCATCTGGATATTTCGATTTAAATGCAGCGAAATCAGAAGGTGGACAAGAGTCTGCAAGCGAACAGCCTGCTTTAAGATCTGGTAAGAGAACCGTTTTGGATGGGTTTATGATTTTTGCTGTTTCGGCCATAAAGTGAACCCCAGCAAAAACAATCGTATCTGCAGTTACGCGAGCCGCCTGTTGAGCCAAATACAAACTATCTCCCAAGAAGTCAGCTAAGTCCTGAATATCATCTTCCTGGTAATAGTGGGCCAAAAGCACAGCATTGCGTTCTTCTTTGAGTCGAAGAATTTCTTCTTTGAGATCTAAACCCTCAGGTATTTGGGCTGGTATAAAGCCTTTTTTTTGAAGGGTCTGTTCAGAATAGGTTGGCGTTTTCATAGCTAATTGTTACACAAATTTACCACAAATCCCTTTAAATCTTGTTTAAGTTGGCATTTGATAGGCCGAAGCTAAATCGTAATGTCCTATTTTCTCTCGCCTCAGACGGATCAAATGGGCACCCGAACCGAGTTCTTGCCCCATATCGTGAGCTAAACTCCGTATGTAAGTTCCCTTGCTACACACCACTTCAAAGGATATTTCAGGTAAAGAGCATTCGACACTAAAATCGGAAATATGTACTTCTCTGGCTTCAATCTCAACTTGTTCTCCAGCCCGAGCAATTTCATACAAGCGTTTTCCTTCTTTTTTAAGAGCCGAAAATAGAGGGGGTTTTTGAAAAATCTTTCCTTTGAATTTTTCGATACAGTCCTGAACCATTCTTGGTTGAATATGATCCCATGGATAGTGCTGGTCAATAGCTGTTTCTAAGTCGTAGGATGGGGTAGTAGCTCCCAATAAAAGAGCTCCTGTATATGTTTTTTCTAAACCCTGATATTCATGAATCTTTTTGGTGTAAGGTCCAATACAAAGGAGCAAGAGGCCAGTCGCTAAGGGGTCCAAAGTTCCGCAATGTCCCACTTTTATTTTTTTTAAACCATGCGCCTTTCGGAGCATCCATCGGACTTTGTTAACGACCTGAAAAGAGGTCCAATGCAGCGGTTTGTCTATCGCTAGTAGACAGCCGTTTTGGATTTGTTCCAAAGAGATTTGATCAGCTGAAAACTCCATATGATATTGCGAGGGTACCGACAATTAAACAGTAGTATGCAAAATATTGTAGACGACTTTTTTCAACCAAAGCGATCATCCATCTACAAGCTATTATTCCAGTGATAAAGGCACTCACAAAACCGCAAATAAGTAGGCCTGCAGGTACTGCGACTACTGCCGATTGAGCATCTAAAACACTTTTGGCCATACTGCCAAAAATTAGAGGGATAACCATTAGGAAAGAAAACCGAGCTGCTTCGGAGCGGTTAATACCCATTGCAATTGCTGTGGCTATGGTTGATCCGCTTCTTGAAACACCTGGAAGAATAGCAAATGCCTGCATCAGCCCAATTAGAAAACTGTTTTTAGGGCTTAACTCTCGCTTGTTTTTGGAGGAAGGACGGTTGGCAACAAACAATAAAAATGCCGTAACCCAAAGCATACCTCCCACTAAAAAAAGGTTGCCATTAAATAAAGCTTCAATAGCATCTTTAAAAAAAAGTCCTACGCCAACGGCCGGGATCATAGACAATACAATCATCCCTGCAAAGCGAAGGCCTTCGGAATCTCCCCGGAGCATTTGTTGTAATAATTCAGCAATATCCTTTCTAAAAACGACTACTGTACTCAGAGCTGTTGCAGCATGCAGAATCAGGGTGAGTAACAAACCCTGAGACTCTAGGGCAGAAGTGGATCCCAGCAGTATTTTAGCCAATTCTAAATGACCACTAGATGAAACCGGTAAAAATTCGGTGAGTCCCTGTACAATTCCAAGGATAATCACTTTGATATAGTCCATGGGTTATTTGGAATTAGAGGTAAGTATAGAAAATGCGCAAATACCAAAACCTATGAGTACAACTGTTGGCGCCAGTCGAATACGTCTAAAACTGAAGATTTCAGGATTAAAAATTTGAGGATCATCACTGCCTCCGCCTGCCATGAGTATAAAGCCCAAGGCAATACAAGCCAGTCCAATGGCTAAGATTTTATAATTCCTTTTTTCAAATAAAAATTTTTTAGAGGCCATATCAATAGACTGCTTGAGTTTTTAGATTTAAATATCGCTGCGTGGCAAAAAATGTACTTAGGGCTGTAATTCCTATACCCACACTCATCATAACACCTGCTATAATTCCCAAAGGGATGTAATCATCAAGTAACTCTAACTCAGGGAATAGTTCGTTTAACTTAAACAATACTCCTCCAAGAGCAGCCCAAGATAAGAGAATCCCCCAAAATCCAAGACCGATATGCTTCCAGATAAAAGGTTTCCGAATAAAGGACTTGGTCGCTCCTACCAGTTGCATCGTTTTAATGATGAAGCGTTTGGAGTAAACGGACAAACGTATGG
>WTJH01000134.1 GCA_011524915.1 Flavobacteriales bacterium
GCTAGAATTGATCCGAAAATTTGGTAACAAAGTTCGAAATTCTTTGTTGGATCAACCATTGATTATCTATCCGTTTATATTGGTCGCGATATTCAACCAAAAGCGTCTGGGACGTTTCACTATTGACTAAGGTAACGATACAACGTCCAAAACCAGATGCATTATCTCCTTCAATTTCAACCCGATGAACAGTGTTTTGGTGAGTTACCTGATCGAAGCGATTTAAAAAAGTACTAAATGCTGAAGAAATTTCGGTTCTACCCTGATAAGAGGAATTTTTCATTCCATCTCTAAAGCTTTCGACTCGAGCATCTGAAGTAAACAGATTCATTTGAGCCGCAACATTTTTTTGGTCAGCCAAGCGAGCAAACTCATCAAATAAGGTGCGTAGTAAAGACCTATCGTACTCTTCAGAAGTCAAGGGTCTAATCCATTGGGTGGGTGTTGGGGAATAAATCGTCAAATAACTAACAGAACTTACGGCAGTAGCGGCATGCCAATGTGGAACATTCGGAGCACAATCAATAACATCTCCTGGCTTCATAACACGAATGGGGCCTCCCTCCTCCTGATAATGTCCGGAGCCTGATAAAACAATGAGCTGTTGCCCCTGATTATGACTGTGCCAATTCAGTTGAGATTTGGGCGCAAACGTAGCCAAAACCACTTGTTTCTCTGTAGAGTCCTGAGAAATTTTCAAGAAATTAAGCCAGGCCTTCCCTGTATGGTGAACATTGGGAGCAATTTCCCCCAAAGGTATATGCTGCGCCTGAATTCCAAACCCAAAAATTAATGGTATTAAAAAGGCTAGTTTTTTCATATCTAGTTTAATAATTGATTCCGATAAGCCTTGGGAGTCGTCCCTAATTTTTGTTTAAATAAACGAGTAAAATGTTGTGGGTACTTAAATCCCAGTTCCTGAGCAATAATTTGGATGTTTTTGTGCGGATCACATAATTTAGATTTTGCAGTATCCAGAATCTTTTGTTGGATGTATTCCTGTGCCGAAACCCCTGTTTCTTTCCGTACCAAATCACCAAAATAATTGGAAGATAAATGTAATTGATCCGCAAAATAACTCACGGTTGGAAGACCATATATTTCAGGTTTTTCGGAGCCTAGATAGGCTTCCAACATCTGATCGAACTGCTCAATATTATTCCGATTTACAAGTCCCCGAGTGATAAATTGCCGATCAAAAAAACGCAAACAATAATCCAACAATAAACTCAGGTTTGAGATCAACAACGATTGACTGTACTGATCGATATTTTGATCCAATTCAAATTGTATTTTATCAAACAAACTCAAAACAATTTTTCTTTCCTTGTGGGAAAGATGAAGAGCTTCCTTGACGGCGTAGGAGAAATAGGTGTACTTTCTCATTTGAGTCATTAAAGAAGTACCTATCAGTAGATCGGGATGAAACAACAACGCATAGCCTTTAGGCTTAAAATTGGGAGCTCTGTTTAGGCCAACTTTTTGGCTCGGAGCAATAAAGACCATAGTTCCTTCATCAAAATCGTAGGGACCTCCACCATAGCTAAGCTTACAATCGGCATGATCTTTTAAAAAGATTGCATAACATCCAAAAGCTAAGCCTTCATAATTAAAATTAGTTTCATTGCTAGGGTTGTAATTGGAAAAGTCTAAAAGTCCAATCAAGGGATGTGATAATTCCTGCTCTCTCAAGTCGAAATAATCCGATACTGAATTAATTTTTAAAAAGCCATCCATACTTGAAATTTAATTAAAGATAAGCGATCTGAGAATGTCTAAACTCAATCGTTTACAAAATCAGTAAAAAGGGTAATAAAATCCGTTATAGGGGTAGGCTCGTAGGAACAAACTCTAATTAGTTTTGAATTAAAGACGTATATGAATCTGAGTTATAAAGCTTATTTTTTCCTTTTATGGGTAGGGGTGCTATCCCATACGCTTCAAGGGCAAAACAGCAGTAAAACCTACAAAGCTCATCCCATAGAGGAACCTATCATCATCGATGGTCATTTAGACGAACAGGCATGGAAAACTGCTGAGGTGGGTGGTGATTTTGTGCAGTTTTTCCCAACGGATTCCTTAGCTGCTCAGGAATCTACAGAGTTTAAGGTAATGTATAGTTCTTCCACACTGTATATTGGTTTTCGAGCACAAACTACGAGCAGGGACCCTATTGTGTCGTCACTAAAACGAGATTTTAGCGCTTTAACAAATGACAATGTATCTATACTTCTCGACACCTTCAATGATGGAAACAATGCGTTTTTCTTTGGTGTAACTCCCTACGGAGTTCAGAGAGAAGGTTTGGTCTCCGAAGGAGGAAATACGTTTAACAACACTTGGGATATCAAATGGAAAGCAGAGGCCTATCGTTCGGCCGACCATTACACCGTAGAAATTGCTATTCCTTTCAGCTCATTAAAATTTGTGGAAGGCAGTCAATCTTGGAGGTTTAGACCCTATCGATGGAACCTTAAAAACAATGAACAGTCGACTTGGGTCAGAGTCCCCCAAAACCAACGTTTATCGAGTTTAGCTTATATGGGAGAATTACAATTTTCGAATCCTTTGGGGAAATCGAGAACTCCCCTAGCAGTGATTCCCTATCTCAATGGATTTCAAGAAAATAATTTTGATACAGAACGTCTGCAATCTAAAGTCAAATTCGGGGGAGATCTCAAACTTGCTATTGGAGATGGTTTAAATTTAGACCTAACCATCAATCCCGATTTTTCAAATGTGGAAGTCGATGATATTTTCACCAATTTGACACGTTTTGAATTACGCTTACCCGAAAAAAGGCAGTTTTTTATCGACAACAATGATCTTTTTGATGGTTTTGGCAACATCTTCAGTGGAGCAAAACCCTTTTTTTCAAGACGGATAGGATTGGCTCAAGACCCATCGGGAGCATTAATTCAAAACGATATTGAATTTGGAACTCGATTGAGTGGAAAGCTGAATGAAAACTGGAGGTTGGGATGGATGAGCATACAAACGGCTGCCGATTCTTCCAATGAAATTCCGTCTTTTAACAATGCTATGGCAGCCCTACAAAGAAAAGTTGGAGCCCGATCGAATGTGGGTGTTTTTTTCATCAATAAACAAGCGACTGCATCTGAAGATTACTTAACTCCAAATGAAAAATACAATAGAGTTGTTGGAGCTGACTATAACCTCGCCTCTGCAGACAACACCATTCGAGGAAGATTTTACCTACACAAATCTTTTCAACCGGGAGATCAAAACGGAAATTTATCCAGTCAGGCGGTATTTTTTTACAACCCTAGAGAATGGCTTATTGTAACGGATTTGGCATTTGTCGACCGCGACTTTAGAGCTGATTTGGGTTTTGTTCCTAGAACAGATATTTTCCGATACGGACAGGCCTTTCAAAGAATATTCTATCCTAAAAAGGGTCTTTTAAACACCCATCGTTTAATGCTCCTACTACTCAACGATTTTAAGCCCTCATTGGATTATTTTAAAACCGATCATGCATACAGTTTGAGATATGAAACTGAATTCAGAAATCTTTCTCAAGCCAATCTGTATATCTCCAATAATTATACTTATCTAAACACTCCATTCAATCCCTCTGGTGATCAAAATTCTACTCCACTCCCGGCTCAGACAGAATATTATTACAACCAAGTACAGTTCCGCTATCAATCCAATAATGCTAAACTCCTCACCTACAGCACAGATCTTACATGGGGACAATTCTTTAATGGTCAATTGCAATCCATCAGTACAAATCTTAATTACAGAATACAACCCAGAGCCAATATCGGAATCAACTTACGCTACGACGGAATTCAACTTCCAGAACCTTACGGAGATGCACAATTATGGCTCATGAGTTCAAGAGTCGAATTCACTTTTAATAAAAAGCTTTTTTGGAATACCCTAATTCAATTCAGAAGTCAATCAGATAATTTAGGAATCAACTCCAGGCTACAATGGCGATTTGCCCCATTGTCTGATTTATATATTGTTTATAACGACAATTATTTTACTTCCGAGAGATGGCTACCCAGATTTCGATCCATTAATTTAAAACTGACCTATTGGCTAAATCTATAGATTCTACCATTAGATTTTAAAGTATATTGAGCTCTAAAATCAATTTCATATGAAATACTTCCTTGAGGGTGGACCTCTATTTATGGGGCTTTTAAGCTTAACATTAATCGGTTTGTTATGGACCGCATTAAAAATGCCCAATAAAGTACAAACAGTGGGGCGCTTAGCCTTGGGCTTAGGCGTACTGGGGTTTCTTATCGGGATTTTCGAAATGTTTAAAGCATTAGAACAACTTCAAGGAAGTATTTCTCAAAACATGCTGGCGGGAGGCCTTAAAATAAGTCTTATCACGCCCATCTATGGACTGATCATCTTCTGTATTGCTCAAGCCATCCAGTTGTTTAGACGCCCCTAATGGATCACTGAAAGGAACTCCAAAGGAGATATCCACCGCGTAGGTCATAGAGTTGAGCAAATCCCATTTGCTCCAGTTCTTCAGCTGCGCGTTTACTTCTTCCGCCCATTTTACAGTAGAGGTAAATGGGTTGATCTTTGTCCAAACAATCTACTTGGGCCCTAAAGTCTTCTCGATCTAAAATATTAATATTTATCGCCCTAGGTATATGACCTGCCTCAAATTCCTCTGGAGTACGGACATCTATCAATTGAACTTCGGCAGCTGTGATTTGTTGACTGAAGGCTTTTAAATTTAAACGTGTATAGGTTTGATTTTGAAAAACATTCCAACTCAGAAAAAAGATAAAAAGACCGGTACTCAGAGTATTCATAGTCAGTACAATAAAACCTTAAGTTAAGACAAAAACAACCATCCAAAAATGAGAAAATGCCCCACCCAAAACAAAGAAATGCCAGATGACATGATTAAAATATAATTTTTCCCAACGGTAAAATAGAGTTCCAACCGTATAGAATATTCCTCCTAGAACCAATGCATAAAAGGCATCAGTAGGAAAGAGGGCTTTGACGTTTTGGATATCCAAAACCACCAACCAGCCCATAGCCAGGTATAATACCAAAGATAAATTCTGAAAGCGGTGAATCAGGAAAATCTTGTAGACAGTACCCACCAGGGCAATAAACCAAACACCGGACAGTAAATACAAACCCGAAGAGTCTTTAAGGATGGTAAGCGCCACAGGGGTATAAGTACCTGCGATAAGCAAGTATATCCCTACATGATCTACTTTTCGCCAAAAAGCTTGACGAGCTGGAGGAGCTCCGTGATAAATAGCCGAAGCTGAAAACAAAAAAACCATGGATGCCCCATAAATACATAATCCCAAAACAGCCCACGGATCCACAATTTGCCCCCAAATAAATAGAGCAATAAGACCTATTAAGCTTAAAAATGCCCCGGAGGCATGAGTAGCAACATTCCATTGCTCGTCTAATGGTAGTTTAAGAAAATACACCTAAAAAAGATTTAAAAAATGTTATGCAACAAAAAATGTGTTCCGCTGGAACGCACTAGACCAGGATTCTAATCTCTTGTTTTTTAAATCCATACATGTTTTTTTGGGAGTGATTTTTCATTTTTAGCAATTTTAAAACGAAGATATCAATTCTTTTCGGCATGTTTGTCCTGGTTAAACAAAGTGCTCAGATAAGGTTTTCATTTTTATACGGTGGACAATTAGGGCTGTTACTTTACTAATTCAATTCGAGTAGATGTCAAGGATTTTGATCAAGGACCGGGAATTTAAAGCCGCTATTTTTGATATGGATGGCACGTTGGTCGATAGTATGCCCCATCATCACATCGCATGGATGGCATTTTTAAAACAGCATAAGCTTTCGATTTCCGCCGAAGAATTTGAAGAAGAGTATCATAAAGGCACTCTTATTGAAGTGATGGAACGTCTCTTTCCAAAAATCAAGGACGAAAAAGAACTCCGAAGAATTGGAGATCAAAAAGAGGCGCTATTTCGAAAATTATATGCCCCCTATGTAGAACCGATTAAAGGTCTTATTCCCTTTCTAGAACACTTAAAAACAATGGAAGTCCCTATGGGATTGGCCACTATGGGGGATCAAAACAACATTGATTTCACTTTAGATAAGATCCATATCTCTCATTTTTTTAAGGCCACTACTGGAGGGCATCAAGTAAAAAAAGGAAAACCGGACCCAGAAATATTTTTAATGACTGCCAAAAAGCTTGGAATTCCACCCGAGCAATGCCTTGCCTTTGAAGATACGCGTTCGGGGATACAATCGGCTCAAGCGGCAGGGATGCAAGTGGTGGGGGTGGCCACTCAATTTACTCCGGAAGTGCTGGTCCATCAACTGGATTGCTTGATGGCCGTTTCAGATTTTACTGAAATTTTAAAGTTTTAATCCTTGCCTACTAAAAGCTGTACTGTAGGGTTATATAGGCCGTTTGAGGTTCTGCCGGAATGATTCCAGGTCCGGGATAGCCCGTAGCCCGACGGGTAAAGTATACCGTATTTAAAAGATTATTAACTCCCGTTTCTAAGCGCCATTGTTTCCATCGATAGGCCAAGGATAAGTCCATAATCTGATAAGCAGGAATGGCCCCCTCGATCCCACGCTGATTATCATTCGGATCCTGAGGGGCATTGGTAGCATCCGTAAATTGGTCGGACAAAGCCGTAAACATCAGACTTCCCGTAAGATTTTTCCAACCGAACTGGACCCCTGTCTTAAAGTTGTATTCCGGAATAAATTCCACTCGATTGCCAACCACTCCAACAGCTTCTGAGGTTGTATATTCTGACCGGGTCCAAGCCAAATTAGAAAACCAATTCAACTGCCAATCGGCTGTTTGTGGAAACAAGAGTTTCTTTAAATTGAGATCTACTAAAGATTCGACCCCATAAATAAAGGCATCTCCAATATTACCCCTGCGACGTTTAACACTTCCGTCGGAATCCACAAAAAGGACTTCCCCTAAACGATCGTTATACTGCAGGCCGAAAAGACTCAAGTCAAAAGACAAAAACTCCCCTATACTACCTCTAAATCCCATATCTGCTGTAAATCCACTTTCGTCAGAAATATTTTCATCTACCAAAAAAGAAGGATTGGTTACCCGGATATCGCTAAAAGTAACCGAACGATAATTTTCGCTTAGGTTGGCGTAGAGTTCAATATCCTTCGTGAGGTCGTAGGTGGTTCCTAAACCGAACAAAACAAAGCGGCGTTCGAAATCTCGATTGTCCGGAATGGCCTCGTTCCTCAGCGGATTCCCGGCTAGATCCAAAACAATGTCTCGGTAAAACCCCTCACTTTGGGTCCGAATATATTCGATCCGAACCCCCGGAGTTATGGTCCATTGGGGAGTGAGAGTAAATATATTTTCTCCAAAAAACGCCAGATTTTTATTGGGAAAGCTAAAGGAAGTTTGGCGGGTATAGTTGGGGTATGTATTTGCAGCAGACTCAAAATCGGGTCCGCTTAGATTGCTTCCGGCTCCCTGAAATTGACGGTTATAGGTCTGATAATACTTACTCCCCACTAAGAGAACCGCATTGTTTCCAAAAGCCTGATATCGGTGAAGCAAACGAGCTTCCAAGCCCCAGTTTTGGAATTGATCTTTGAGCAATTCTCGAGGGGCCGACAAATCGTCTGGTTGGGAAACTCTATTTTCTCGAAATCCAACCGCCGACCGACTGGCATCTAAACCAAAAAACTGTAAACTCCCCTGGGTTTGGGAACTGAACTGGTGCTCGAGACGAAGCGCATATAATCTCCAATCGACATCAAACCAGTTGCGGCTGCGATTGCTGTAGTTTGGGTTGCTATAAAATTGAGCATCTGTTAGCCCCCCCGCTTGTTGAGCCAAATAATTAAACCAACTGATTTCTGCACTAAGCTTGGTTTTGGAGGTCCATTGAAAATCCAGATGCGTATGAAAATTGCGACTACTAAAATCGGAATGCTCGCGCCAGCTGTTCCCTTCCTTATAATTGAAATAGGTATAATATCCCAATTTCCCTACGGTCCCGCTCAGGCTGTTAAAAGAAGTTTTAAGTCCATAGGAGCCTAGTGTTTGGCGACTTACCAAAGCTATTTTTTGAGTACTGGGTTTGCGAAACTTAAAATTGATCAATCCCCCAAACTGAGTTCCGTACTGAAGGGAAGCGGCTCCGCGGATCACCTGAATTTCTTCTAAGGCTTCGGCCGGTGGGGTATAATAACTCTCGGGATAGCCCAAGACATCCGCACTGATATCGTACTGATTCTGTCGGACATTAAAATTACTGGACCGATTGGGATCCAAACCTCGGCCTCCAATGTTTAATTGGATACCCGCATCTGAATTTTCATAAATATTGAGTCCAACTACTTGACTGTAGATCTGCCGTGGAGCATTGGCTGCTAAATTTGCCGTCAACACATCCATCTGAACCACTTCACTCTTTTTCCCTGCAAAAATTGCAGTCCCTTCCACCTTTTTTAAGCTGCGTAGCGCAAATAATTTTTTGCGTTGTTCTAGTACCACCACTTCGGACAGCTGCTCAGCAAAAGCTTCCAAGACAATGGAAAGGCTTTGGTTTGCAGAAATCTCAACCGATGATTCGTAGAGTTTATATCCAAAACCAAAGGCCGTAAGTGTATAGGTCCCCGGCGATACTCCGTTGAATTCAAATGAACCTTGCCCGTCGGATCGAGCGGCATCTCCACTTTCGACTAAAAATACTTCGACTTCCTCAATAGGGTTTTGCTGGGGATCCACTACCCTTCCCCGCACAGAAAACTGGGCGACCATCTGAGCTGAAAAGAACAGTACAACAAAAAAACTAAAGACCTTGTATTGCATCATTAAAGGGTAAAATCCATGTTTTATGGCGGAACGACTCCACTTCTTTGGCCAAATCGACCCGAGGATCGATCAGGGGTTGACTTAAACGGCCGTTCAAAGCTACGGAAGACTCTACATATATTTCGATATTTTGATGGCCCTGAGCAGCAAAATGATCCCGGAGCATATGTGCATATTCCAAAATAAAGTCGGGCTGAAAGCTCATTTGCTTTTCCTGAAAAGGGGTTAAAAAATCGCTGTTGTCTACATAAAAGCGTTTGCCCGTCTGGCCATTCACAATTTTAAACTGGGCATAACCCGATTTTTCCATCAGCATCACCCGCCAAGAAAAGCGATAGCCTTCCTCTGTCCAAAATAATTCTCCAGGATAGAGCAAATAGCGCCAAGGCAAAAGGAGCTGAACCAGTAAAAGCAATCCAACCAGGTATAATTTCCCATCTCTTTTGGGCTTTACAGCAGGATGATTCAAGGATACAAATGCCTTAGGTAACTGCAAGAATTGATTAATCTTGTTTAATATTTTGGTGTGAAAAGAAGCCTCAAAAAAGATCAGGGCACTAAAAATCATGATGTAGGGAAACATCCCGATTGGAAATAGTACTCGAGTGAGCACATGAAAAACGACTACCAATACAAAAGCCCATTTGCGGCTGGGTTTCCACCACAATAAAAAAGGAATACTCAAATCGTAGAGGGCTCCCCCCCAACTAAAGGCGTAGTGTACCCATTCTTGTCCCATAAAAGCTCCCAAAAAGGGAATATCAAACTTGGAGGGCAACCAGATCTTTAGGGGCATCGCTTGGAGGAGCCAGTCGCTATTGAGTTTGGCCAATCCGGCATAGAAATAAACAATTACCAGCAATATCTGTATGGAAAGTATGGACCATCGAGGCACCCAACCCCCAAGATCCGATTTTTTTCTGCGAAGGGCATCCCACGAAAAGTAATCCCCGGCCGGCAGGAATATCATCAGCAAACTTAAAACACTAATAAAGTAATAGTGATTCAAGTAAGTGGTTTTGTCCATCAATTCGATATAGGTAAAGCTTAAGAAAAAAAGGAGGATGGAAAAGCGATAACGCCAACCGAGCATCACCAGAAAAGCACTCAACCCACAAATAACAAAGAGTCCATAGGTATAAATCCCCAAAGGCTTAACCCATTCGAAACCGAAATATGTAAAATGCCATTGGGGTTCTATATACAACTTATCGATCCATCCGTAGGCCCAAAACCGCAAAATACTCCCCAGCATTAGGGCACCAAATAAAATACGAAAGACCGCTAAAGGAGCGGCCTCTATAGGTGTGTTAAGATATGTCTGCAGGCGATTATTCATAGCCTCTAATCCCCATCGGCATCTACAAAATCTATCGTAATACTCAAAGCACTTACCATATCAACTTTCATCAATGGAACCACGCGTTGTACCTCGTCATAAGCCTCTAAAAACGTTACCGGAGGGTCTTGTTGCAAAGCTCCCACAAAAGTGTCTATCCCTTGTACTTCCGAGCGTGCGGTATTGATCTGGCTGTTGATGATGGCACTGAGGTCCACCCCATCTTTTACGACATTTAGGGCATCTAAGTAGGCCGCTAGGCTTGGTCCCTGACTTTGAGAGGCATAGGATTTACCATTAAAAAAGTCTTGGGTCGCTTGAAGTCCGCTTAAAAACATCTGCTTGGATATCCGTCCATGAAAACGCCCCTCGATATTCTGAAGAAGGACATCACCAGAAAATACTCCCGCGGGGATTCCCATCTTTCCGGCACGGAGATGCTTTTCATAGTAATAGATAAAATCATTGACAAAACGATCTACAGAAGCGGTAGCAGAACTTCCGTCGTTGCTGACAAAAGTGTCTCGATATCCATTTTCCCAATCCTGCTTTATCTGAGAGGAGAGGGTTTTCATATCAGCAACCAAAGCCGATAGATAAGCGCGGTAGGGAGCTCCAGCAGTTCCGGTATATTGACTGAGGATGGTTTGCTTATTTTCAGCTAAACCAAACAACATATAATCTACAGCCGGAAAACCTTTGGCTACCCGATTGGAAGGCAATGCCAAATTGGAATCTCCAGTTAAGATATTGGATTGAATTAAATCTCGATCCACGGGATAGATATTCATCTGAGAACGGAAATTCCGAGTTTCAGCAGGACCAATTTCAAACATAGACACTTTTTGCCAGGTCTCATATGCCCCGACCCATTGCGTTCGTAGAGCGCTAAGCTTAGCATCGTCGGGATTATTGATAAAGGAATTCGTTGCCCCTTCCAGAGCTTCGAGCTGACTTAAAAGATCGGAATATCCGGGAAGGATGATATTGTCGGCCCAATGTGTGAGCATGGCCGTACGATCAAAGTTGACATTTTCTAAACCACTATCGGTTTCTGTAGAGTTGTCTGGGGTTGAACAACCGAATACAATTCCCCCTAAAAGGATGGCTACTATCTTCTTCATTTGTCTTTGTTTTCGGATGAGTGCAAAAATAATATATATGGTTGAAACGGGTTCATGATTTTATGCAGACTTATTCACTTAATCGGCAGCTTGGGCAACAGTAAAGCTAAATCGACTTGCAATTTGATCAGAGATCGTATTCAAAGTCGAAGGGCTAACCCCCCAAAATCCATTTCCTTCTTCTAATTGAGATATAAATCCTTGAACCTCCGATCGGGAAAAATAAGGTTCATCTGTTCCAGGTTTCCGCGTAAATTGGAGGCTATATACAAAACCAAATCCCTCCGAAAGATCATGGAAAGCAGTTCCATAGACCGGAGAGTCTCCCTCTAAGGAGCTTTTTCCTTGTTGCAAATAATAGACCGCACGGATTCCTATAATTTCGGAAACCTTTTCACGTATAATATCCGCTTGCTCATCGCGCAGTTCATAATCAGCTCCTACAATAGCAGCGCGTCCCAATTTAAAGGCATCAAAAATTTCAGCTGCAATACCCGCAAAATCGGTGTCGCCTTCTACACGACCTACATATTTATTTAAAAAACTATCATCCGATCCGATGGTTGCATTGGGGTTGGCGGCATCGGCTGCAGTCCCATAGACATAGCCATAGGCCTCGTCCCATTTGTGCTCCATAGTCGTATAACTACTGCCTTCCTCCAAAACCTCTGCAGTGTTATCGGCTCGATTGGTTCCTGCATCAAGTACAGCAGGGCTTAAATAATTATTCAGGATCTGATCCACCATTAAAGCTCCTATAAGAGATTTACCAAAGGCCTGATTGTACTCCAAGCCTTTTGCATTTACATAGCGAGTACTACTTCCATCAGCTATTTGCCCAGCAGTGCCTGCAGAGGCAAGCTGTTGTTGAGCAGGGAAAACTTCATCTACCTGACTGGAAATCCACCCTTCAAAGTCGGAACGGATAAGGGCTGCGGCTGCGGCATTGGATGCAAAATAGTCGGCTGAAGCAGCTGTTTTACTTTTAATCGTTTTAGAAGAGGCATTCAGATCGGCATTCGAAAACGGGCTGTTTTGGTTGGAAAACATATTCAATAGGTCCGTCTCACTACGCGAAAAATCTAGGAAGGCATTAGACAGCTCTGTAGCCATTAAAATACGAGTGGTTTGTCCAGAAAAACGAACCGTATTTTCTCCATTACGGTTAAAGGTGTAGGTCTCCGGTGCAAGGATGCTAGGTGTGTCTGTCCCATCGTCAGAACAGGAGAAAATACAAACCAAAAAGAGGGGCAAAAAAAATCGAAACATGGGTTGTTTTTATTTGGAACAAATATAAATAGAGAATTGTTTTTATTCAAATTAATTCTAAATAAGATTTCAGAGTGCTGTTAATTAGATTCTTATAGTTACACTTATTTACTATATTTATAATGAAAATAAGATGCTTCTTCGCATTCTTGACAGATCTACTCCCTATGGATTCCCAAAAGCAAGGAATTTTTTACTTTGAACTATGGTCAATAGAATACTTATAATTTGCCTATTGGGAACGGTATTTAGCACCTCCTTGGGGTGTAGCGATGCTGGGGAATCCCCCCAAAAAACATGTTTTTGTACCCTAAACTTTCGTTTACAAGACGTCAATATAGGTGACAATGCCTTAGGCTATCAGACCGCTCAATGGAACAGTGCCGACGCCAATTTGCGTTGCTACGAACTTTTGAATCAAGAAGCAGAGATTACTTGGACCCTGTATACATATTCGGGCCAAGCCATCAATACCCGAACCGAAAATTATCGTTTTACTGCCCCGGATATCGAACGGGGACAATGCAACCCTTAAACCATGTTTACACTTCACCCCTACCTTATTTTTCACGGACAAGCACAAAAAGCCCTTGATCTCTATACGGAAGCTCTTGGGCTTACAATTGGAATGCAACAAACCTATACTTCCAGTGGACAAGAGCATACGCCCGATCAAAGTGATTGGATCATGCATGCCGAATTGTGTCAAGGAGACCACTGTATCGCAATGATTTGCGATCAGCCACAGCATCAGAAAACTCAATTTATTCCGGTTCAACTGAGCTTAAATTATACAGACCTCCAACAGATGCAACGCGCCTTTGATCGATTGAGTGCTGGTGGACAAGTGACCATGCCCCTAGCCAAGCAATTTTGGGGAGCCCATTTCGGAATGCTCACCGATCGGTTTGGGATCCCTTGGATGATGAACTGCGATCTGCCAGAGGAAAACTAATCCAACTGTACACAAGTGGTACTCAAAGTAACGGTACCATATCCATTGCCCGGAAATTGAAATTGGTGCTGAAATAGAGATTCAATAGGTTGGACAACGCTATTTTCCTCTTCCAATACTTGTTCTACTTGATGCTTAAAATGGAGTTGTTGCTCCGGAGTATATAAGGTGGAAGAGGCCCATAGGTGCAATATCGTTTTGTCGAGAGAATGATACAGGACCTCGCTCCCCGTCCAAACCACTTGCTGGAGCTTTTGAGCGAGATAAATGACCAATGTAAAGGGTTCCATGCCTTCGAACACAAAATGTTCTTTAAAATCCTCTACATCTTTAAATTCGAAAAAAGTGTTTAAAACCTCGACCCTACTTGCCCGATAGGGAGGCTTGGGGATATGATTTTCCAATCCCCCATTGAGCAATACAATAAAGTTGTTCCCCTGGTGGCGATGATTAGACAAATGGGCTTTTGCCGGGCGGTCGTCCCGATTCGAAAATACGGTAAACCCATCTGCTGTTGGGATCCAAGCCACTATGCACATATCCAATCGTTTAAAAATGACCAGACCGGTCGGGTGTTGAGTTCCTTGTTCTGACGGGCAATTTGCTGCATCAATTTCATATGTCTAAAGATGTCTCCATAGGCCTCCCAAAGCGAATATCCCGGCTGATAGATATGTGTGGGCTCGCTATTGACTCCATTGATTTCGATGATTTTAAACTGTTCTAAACGTTCCAAGGCCTCCCAACTTTGAAACTTAAGATCCAATCGGCCGTAATTAAATCCCGGAAGTTGTTGGGCTATGCTATGGATCGCTTCTGTGAGTGCTGGACTGATACGATATCGCCCATCCAAAAATGTAGTTCCCAAATTATGACTCCCCACGGGTTGATCCGGCAAAAATTCTTTTTCGGTAACAGATGTAATTCCGTAGCTGTCCCCCAAACGGTAATAAAAAATTCCAGTCTCCAAGGGTAAATCACAAAACTCCTGAAACAAAGCGCCTTTTTCCGTATGATGCTCATCAAGCACCCGAACACCTCTCCCCCGTTCTTTGTCGTCGGGTTTAACAACGATGGGAAGCTGTAAGCCATCGGAATGGTGTAATTGGGTTTTGGGAATCCACTCCTGAGGCAACTTTTGCAAATAATGCCATTTAGAGGATTTAATGGCTCCACTATTAATCATCGCCGGGTTGACCCTAGTAAAATAGGTGGCAGACCCTTCTTTGATAGCGAGCCAAGCCCAATAGAAAAAGGCAGGGATATACAGGATATACCAAGGCCAGTGTTCGAAATTGATGCGTTTCATTTAAGTAAACAACAACTGACTTTTACGATAGCGAATGGTCGAAGGGGACACCCCAAAATCATCAGCTACCAAATGCTTTTTTTGGAGGACAAACAGTCCGGCCTTGATCAAAGCACAATGATGTACCGCATGGTCAAAAGCATATTGCAACTCCCGACCCAAAGAAGACTGTACTCCTTGTACGAGCAAGGGAATATCTTCGATCTCCTGACTCAAAATCTCCTTTAAACGATGCAGTTCTGCCAGAGCAACTTCTGGAATCAAAGCAAGTTCTTGATTGCGCTGTCTACTTTCATAATCTACCAAAGATTTCTGTTCTACTGCTTGCCATAAGCATTGGTAAAATTCAATCATATGTCGGATGTGATCCCCTATGCTAGAATTTCCGATAGCTTCAATAGGGAGAGCATAACTATCCTGGAGCTGAGGAATCAGTTGTTCCAATTGTTCCAGTAGCGGAATGGGGTTAGTTATGGTCGTATAGTTCTGCATAGTTGCTGATTTTAGTTGGGGAAACGCGGCGAAGGATATGTTTTCTTTGGATATCACTCGGTTTTTGAAGGCCCGCTGCGGACAAAAGTTCCACAAAAGCCTTGATGGTATTTTTATGAAAGTTATAGACTCTTTCGGTTTTGTCGGCCACATCCAAGCCTCGATACAGTTCTGGCTTTTGGGTGGCAACCCCTACCGGACAGCTATTGGTATTACACTCTCGAGCTTGGATACATCCAATGGACAGCATCATCGCCCGACCCGAATAGACCAAATCGGCCCCCAAAGCCAAGACTCGTGCTATATGGAAAGCACTGATAATTTTACCCGAGGCAATCACCTTGATTTGCTCTCTTAGGTCGTAATCCTTAAGCGTATCATTTACAAAATCGAGGCCGTCTCTTAGCGGCATTCCCAAGGAGTTGGTAAATTCAACAGGTGCCGCTCCGGTCCCGCCTTCGGCCCCATCGACCGTAATAAAATCTGGAGCAATTCCCGTATTTTTCATGGCCTGTACTAAGGCTTCAAACTCTTCGGGATGTCCAATACAGATTTTAAATCCGATAGGCTTCCCTCCCGAAAGCTCTCGTAATTGAGCGATCCAAGTCATCAGTTCCTCTGGGGTCTTAAAAGTACTGTGCGAAGGAGGCGATAAAACCGCTGTTCCCACAGGTACTTCCCGAATAGCTGCAATTTCAGGAGTGTTTTTAGCTGCTGGTAAAATTCCGCCATGGCCGGGTTTAGCCCCTTGAGAAAGCTTAATTTCGATCATCTTTACCTGCTCCTTTTGGGCTTTTTGAGCAAAGCTTTCCGGATTAAACTTTCCTTCTGGTGTTCGGCAACCAAAATATCCCGTACCAATTTGCCAGATCAGATCGCCTCCGCCTTCTTCGTGATAGGGCGTGATGGCTCCCTCCCCAGTATTGTGTGCAAAGCCCCCTTTTTGAGCGCCTTTGTTTAAAGCCAAAATGGCATTCTGACTCAAGGAGCCAAAACTCATAGCCGATATGTTTAATAAGGAAGCCTTATAGGGCTGAGAACAATCGGGGCCCCCAATCCGGATTTTAGGATTGTGGTCGATATCCTCCTCTGGAGTGGCATATATACTATGCGGCATCCATTCGTAACCATCGCCATAGACATTGCGTTGGGTACCAAAAGGGGTGGTGTCCCGAACATTTTTGGCCCGTTGATAAACCAAAGAACGGTATTCTCTACTGATGGGAGTTCCGTTGGTATTGTCTTCTATAAAATACTGGCGAATTTCTTCTCGGAAATAGTTTTCTAGGATATAACGCATCCGACCCAGTACAGGAAAATTCCGTCGAATGGCCTGCTTTTTTTGGAGGAGGTCTTCCAATCCGATCAGGATAATCGGAGCGGCAACAATTAGGGATAAAATATAGGGGGGCCAAATCACTGCAATCCCCAAAGAGAGCACATACAGCACTACAAATCTTTTAAAAACCTTTTTTATCGGTAGTGAACTTAAACCCGCCATAAATGTTTTATTTTAAGTTATTCAAGTTAAAATCGTCGCGTTGGACCCAAAGGGTATATAGAGCTCCTAAAAGCGCCACTACGGCTGCTACAAAAAGGCCATCGATTCCCAAAAAGAGAATATGCGATAGGATGGCTCCTAACATAAGGCCAACAACGGTTAGAGCTCCCAATACTGCACCCTTGCGACTCAGCAAGAGGAGTCCGGCGATAAGCTCTAAAACCCCCGTAGTAATTCGTAAATACGCTTCGTGTTCGGGACCTACAATTTTGGTAAATAGATCCACAGATTCTTGTACGCCTCCAAATTTAAAATAGAGGGTCTGTAGCAAAATGACTGCCACCACTAGACGGACAAGAAAGTTAAATGTTTTCATGTGTTTTGTTCAATAGGTTTCGAAACTCAATATAACAATAAAATGGCTTTAATTCTGAGCTTAAATTTTGCTGCCCAGAGGAAAAGAAATATTTTCGTTTGGAATGAATTATTAAGCTCGTATGAAAAATATTTTTTGGTTGGTCCTAACCGTCTTGGGAGTACAAAGTTCCATGGGGCAATCGTTATCTGGAACGCGGGGACTCGTTCGGATCCCTACGGCGGATATGTATCCCGATAAAACTTTTTCCATCGGAGCCACCTATACCCCCAACGGCTATTTTAGAAGAACTTATGGGGCACTCCAGGGGCAAATTGTGGACAGTCCTGGGTCCAATACATTTATTACACTCAACATTCTTCCTTATCTGGAAGTCATGTTCCGATATACCCATGAACTCGATAACCGTGTAAATCCCAATACCAGTTATTTCCCAGACCGTATGTTTACGGCCCGTTTACGTCTCTTGGAGGAAAAAGACTATTGGCCCAATATAACCGTAGGGGTTCAAGATCTGAGTGCTGCTTTTGACCTGACCTGTAAAGGCTGTTCTAACTTTTCGGCCTTTTACTTTGTAGCGACCAAACATTTCGAAGCTCGAGACTTTCGATTGGGAGTTACCTTGGGGAATGCCTCCGACTTTATGGATCTCCAAGCCCGAGACTATAGAGGTACTTTTTGGGGAGGAAGTTTAAGCCATAAAAATCTAGAAAATATAGAACTGGTTTTGGACTATGACACTCGGATGATGAACGCTGCAGTTCGCGGCTATTTTTGGGACAAACTGCATCTGATGGTGGGGCTTTTAGACCTAAATAAGGTCACCGGAGTAATTGCCTATCGATATACCCTTTAATCTTGAAACTACAACTCATGAAAAATTTATACGCACTTCTAGTGCTTTCGACCAGCCTTCTTTGGGGTCAAAATAATATCGAACGTTTGGAAGCCGACGGGCTCGAAAACTTAGTTGAATTTACGGAAGGGAATACCTATTATCTGACCTACGAAAACAATCGCTACCGCTTTGAAGGGGATGCCTTAGTTGTGGTTTTAGAGACTTTGGAACTCCCCGAAACCATTCAAAAAGTATCTATTTTAATTCAAAACAGAGGACTTCCCATGAGCGCCGTTCATTTCGATGGACTGCTATGGCAAGAATACAAAACAGCTAAGATCCCAGCGGCTACATTTGCCGAACGAGCGGATTTTACTTTTGATGTCGATCGGCTGGCCCGAAAGTTTGAAGAAAAGGAAAGAACCAACGAAAGCTTTAAAAAAGTAGATGCCGTAGTGGGACTGAGTCTTAACTATACGCTCGGAAATTTTGACAACTCCATCCGTCAAAAAATAAATATCCAGCCCGAACTGCAAACCGTTTTTGGTCCCGGAGTAATGCTATCTGGACGTTATAACATTCCCACCTTTAACGAAATCGACAATGCTGACCCCTATATGGTTTTGGCACGTTTAACTCAAGACTTTCGTTTTAAAAACAACAATTTTTTAAGTGTCAATGCAGGCTATTTTACCAACGACCGTTTTGGAGTCTATAGCCGGCTGGATCGGTTTATTGACGGCGAACGCCTAAGACTTCGTATGGACTTTGGCGTTACCCGTATGGGCTATTTGGATAAAGACTTTGTTATTCAAAACAACAATACCAACATCTACAATATGTCGGGTGGAGTCATTTATCGATGGAATAAATACGATACCGATATCTCTTTCCGCTACGGAACTTTTTTGGCAACAGACCTCGGTTATAAGGCCCGTATGACCCGCCAATTCAACGAAGTCTATGTCAGTTTATTCTTAAACAAAACAACTTTTGGACGTATTGTCGGTTTTGATTTTCGAGTGCCGATTGGACCAAAAAAACATCTCAAACCTAGACGTCTACGAGTTCGCTCAAGAGAGCAATTTGAGTTGATCTACAATTATGTATCCGACTCCAATGTGGCTCGAGAGTTCTTTACCGGCTCCAGCGTATTACACCAAATACGGGAATATTACCCGGAAGTATTACGGAAAGCAGT
>WTJH01000115.1 GCA_011524915.1 Flavobacteriales bacterium
CTTCAGCTGAAGGTACTGAGTCTTACAACCAAAAGCTTTCTGAGCGTCGTGCAGAGGCTGTGAAAGCTGCCTTAGTTGCTAAAGGTGTTGCTGCAGACAGAGTTGCAACAGCTGCCTATGGTGAATCTAAACCAGCAGCAGACAATGCTTCAGCTGCCGGACGTGCTAAAAACAGAAGAGTAGAAATTGATCGAAGAGTAGAAATCTCCGTTCAATAAGCATACTACCACCACAAAAAAACCCCGGAAATTCCGGGGTTTTTTTTTTGCTTATATTTTAACGCCTCTTTTTGTATTTCTTTCGGAAACTCTGAATATTACCGCTGGGCTTTTTCCCTTTTTTAGAGGTACTTAAACTGACTTGAATGGATCGATTGTCGATCATCAAATCGTTAAAAGCAGCAAAGATCTGCTCTTGGTATTCTGGTGCAGCAGTAAATAAAGAATAGTTGCGATACGTATCTACATGATAGATATCGTTTATATCGATCTGGGTAAGGCCCACCACTAAATCTTTTACAGCTCCCCAGTTATAATCGTCCCGCTCACCTACATTGATCTGAAAACGCAAACCGTCTTTGTTCTTTTTGGGAGTGGATTTAGATTTCTCGCTTGAGGTTTCGTTTAAATCGAAATGCTCCCGCTTTTCGGCAAAACGAGACAACTGTTGAGACACCAACTGCCGAATAATATCTTCTTTGGACAAATGATCCAAGCCTTCCAAAGCTTGCTGATAATAGGCCTCTAACGAAGGATTCGAATCGACTTGTTGGAAACTATCGATCCATTGACTTAAATGCGCTCGACCCACAGCCGCTTGTCCGGGAATAGTTTTCTTTTCCAATCGGATCTGGTTGCGCTTTTCGATACGACTGCATTTCCCTCGATCACTAGAGGTGGCTATAATGAGAGATTTTCCCTTTTTTCCGGCTCTTCCGGTCCGACCACTGCGGTGGGTATATACTTCGGGCTCGTCTGGCAACTGATAGTGAATCACATGAGTGATACTATCTACATCGATTCCTCTTGCTGCTACGTCTGTAGCTACTAATAATTGTAAGTTCCGATTGCGGAACGAAGCCATGACCAATTCGCGTTGGTTTTGACTCAGATCGCCATGTAAAGCTGCAGCCTGATAACCATCTTCGATCAAACGTTCTGCAATTTTTTGAGTTTCCCGTTTGGTACGGCAAAACACACACCCAAAAATCTGAGGTTCTATATCCACTAGGCGTTTGAGGGTCGCATATCGGTTTCTGCTGGTGGTTTCATACAGTTCGTGATGTATGCCTTTGGCAGCAATATTCTTTTCTCCAACGGCAATTTCCACGGGATCGTGCATCAACTCATTGGCCATTTTTCGGATTTCCTTGGGCATGGTAGCCGAAAATAACCAAGTCGATTTATCTTCGGGCGTATGCCTTAGGATGGCTTTGACTTCTTCAAAAAAGCCCATATTGAGCATTTCGTCAGCTTCGTCCAAAACACAAACTTCCAATTGATTGAGCTTTACCAAGCGGCGGCGCATCAGATCTTGAAGCCGTCCGGGCGTTGCTACTAATATATGAACCCCTTTTTTAAGGGTTTTGGCTTGTGTATCGATATTGGCACCCCCAAAAACCGCAGTGATTTTCAGTTGGGGCATCTGGGCTGCATACTTTTCCATCTCCCGACCGATCTGCAAGCAGAGCTCCCGGGTAGGAGCCAAAATCAGTCCTTGGATATAGCGTTTATTGGAATCTAACTGCTGCAGTAGCGGTAAGCCAAAGGCAGCGGTTTTTCCCGTTCCGGTCTGCGCCAAAGCCACCAGGTCGGTCGTTTGATGCAGTAGGACGTTTAAAGATTTTTCTTGAACAGGTGTGGGCTTTTCAAAGCCTAGGGTATCTAGGGCATTTTGAAGGTCAGGGATCAGCCCGAGATCGGTAAATGTAGTCATAGGCGGCAAAGATACGTCTTTCAGTCCCGCCCTAGCCTTCTTTTCGTAAAAGCTTTTGCTAATCCTCTAGATAGTCGTTTAGATCACCACAGCTATTGGCGGGGATGGGTTGGTCTGCTGTTTGGAAAAAATAGCGTAACAAAACCGTAACTTCCGACCCATCTGGGGCATCCATACTACTTTGTTCATCGACTTGGAAGATATCTTCACTCAAGCGGTGGATCGATAAGTCCTGAATGTCTTCTGCAGTAGCACTAGTCCAATCTTCTTCCGTATCAATCACCTGAAAACGATCAAATGAGGAACTATCGGGCTGCCAACGCCACTGCCCCTCCATATAATCAATGGGGTTTAGGTCGATGTCAAAAACAGTAATCAGATAGGTGCCATAACCGGTAAAGGTAAAGGTCATGGTATGTGGCTGAACACAAGTGTCCGTGGTACTTTCTCCATTTTCTTCTAAACAGTAATAGGCAAATTGGTCCGCCAAAAACTGACAGTAAACAGAAGAGCCCTCAGTTTCGGATGGCAGAGTTACCGTAAGGTCGATCAGGCGCCATTCGCGTAAAAGGAGTTGACCGTTGGATCCTTCCGGTGCATCCGGAGCAATTTCTGCTTCTTTGGCAGCCTGAATACTCAAGGGATCTTGCGTATTACAAACCGCATCGGTGGCGCTTCCTAAAGACAAATCAAAAGCAATTCCCGTATCGCTTTCGATGCTTATATCCGTCAGGGTTGCAATTTGTCCCGTTTCGGGTAGAGAGGCTCCTTGGGTGTAGTCATCGGTCATCAATAACACGCGATCTACAGACACCTCGGTCGTCGTATCCGGATTAAAGGCGATAAAATACAACCCCCGGAAATACACTTCCTCCGAACCGTCGGTATCATCATAGGACAGTTTAAGAATAAATTTTCCTTCTTCCGTAAATTCTATAGACACCAGCTGACAACTGTTGGTATATGCGAAGGACTTACTATCTCTACGAATTTTCCATTTTCCTACAATGGTATTCACTTGTCGGAGCTGCTGCTCCAATATTTCTTCTTGGGTCAGATGTGGATCGACTCCTGCATTGGAACTACAGGCTGCTAGGATTAAAAACATCCCAAGGAGAAATATTTTTTTCATAATTAGTAAATAAACAACAAGATAGTTAAAAGATCTGATAGCGCTTCTCTATACGTCGCAGATCCGAATCGCATCGGCCAAAGCATCTAAGGGTTTTTCCCAGGTAGGAATAAACTCTTGGGCTACATAGCCCTGAAATCCGGTTGCAGCAATGGCTTTCATAATGGCAGGATAGTAAAGTTCTTGGGTATCGTCGATTTCGTGCCGCCCAGGGACACCAGCGGTGTGGTAATGTCCAAAATACTCATGCTGGTCTTGAATGGTCCGGATGATATCACCTTCATTGATCTGCATATGATAGATGTCGTATAAAACCTTAAAATTTTCGGACCCTAAGGCTTTACAAAGCGCCACACTCCAAGCCGAAGAATCGGCCATATAATCGGGATGATCTATTTTGGAGTTAAAGACTTCGATTTGTAGGACAACCCCTCGCTTTTCTGCTAAGGGCAAGATTTGTTTAAATCCTTGAACACAATTCTGCAGGCCTTCTGCATCGTCCATTCCATTCCGGTTTCCACTAAAACAAATCAGATTGGTATAGCCTGCATCGGCTACTGTATTGATGTATCGGGTATAGTCGGCGATCAATTGCGGATGGTTTTCCAGACGGTTCCAACTGTTGGTTTGACTCATTTCATCCGCCCAATAGCACATGGTAGAGTCGAGCCCCAATTGTTTGACCAAGGGCCAATCTTTAGGCCCCAACAAATCAATTCCCGAACAGCCGAGTGCTTGAACTGCTGGAGCAAAGGTTTCCATAGGAATCGAATCGAAGCACCACCGACTAACGGAGTGTTTAATATTTCCTTTTAACATGCTCTTGTTCTCAAATTTAACTTCTGAGGGCCAAGGTATGGAAGCAGCCCCTAGGGCCATCCCAAAAGACTGTATTGCTTTTCTTCGATTCATATGTTCATGTTTTATCGGACCTGAGATTTCATCACCATACGATGAGCCAATTTATTGGAAAGGCGTTTAAAATAGATCCCTAAAATTTCTTTGCGGCCAATATTGACTTCCCATTTTTTCTGTTCAATCGCCCGAACCATTCGACGGGCACATTGATCTACATCCACGCCCATTTTTGTTCCGCGGTCGCTTTTTCCTAGAGGAGTTCCGTTTCCGGTGATGGCATTGGCAGACACCTGAGTATTGATAAATCCGGGGCATACCATAGTCACATGAATTCCGTTTTTCTCCTGCTCCATTCGCATGGCATCAAAAAATCCGTGAAGCGCGTGTTTGGCCCCACAATATCCTGCACGGAAGGGAGAGCTAAATTTTCCCATGATACTACTAACCGCAACATAGTGTCCTTTTTTACGACTTACAAAATGGGGTAATAGGGCCACACTAAGGGCTACAGTTCCTAAATAATCTACTTCGATCAGACGCGAATAGACTTCGAACTCGGTGTCTTCGATTAAAGAGCGCTGGCTGATCCCCCCATTGTTTACTAAGATATCTACTTGCCCAAAAGCGGCAATAGCAGCTGCTACATGAGCCGGTGCATTTTTGGTATCTGCTAAATCGAAGGCTAATAGGGAAACCTCGGCGGGCTTGCATTCGGAAGCAATTTCTTCAAGAACTTCCTTTCTACGGGCCGATAAAATTAATCGATATCCCTTTCGGGCATACTGCTTGGCTACAGCGGCTCCAATTCCTGAGGAAGCCCCTGTGATCCATACGACAGGTTTTTGCATGAGTATTTGTGTGTTTAAATTTTCCAACCTTTGCGGTAGTTTCGACCCACAAAGGTATTGGCTTGTTTCAAATTGGTTATTTTCATTTGGTCACCATCCCAGAGCAGCTTTTTACGACCATAAAAATCGTAATCCCCGCCCAAGGTTTTTTTCCGGAGCATATAGGTCCGAATGGCAATATTTCCCATCAATACCGTCTCTGT
>WTJH01000126.1:0-8215 GCA_011524915.1 Flavobacteriales bacterium
GCAAGACCTTGTATCCCATATGATAGAGTGTAAACCCAAAAATATCGGCATACTGTTCGATGGTTTTAGAAACCGGTGTTCCTGCTCCATGCCCTGCATTGGTTTCGACCCGAATAAGAACCGGATTTGCTCCCTTGTGTTTGCTTTGCAGTTCTGCTGCAAATTTGAAGGAATGCGCGGGAACCACTCGGTCGTCGTGATCTCCAGTGGTAATAAGCGTTGCTGGATATGAAGTCCCCTCCTCCACATTGTGTAAGGGAGAGTAGCCCTTTAGATAGGCAAACATCTCTGGCGAATCTTCAGCAGTACCATAGTCGTATGCCCAACCTGCGCCCGAAGTAAAGGTGTGGTAGCGCAACATATCTAAAACTCCAACAGCCGGGAGTGCTACTTGCATCAGGTCTGGGCGCTGCGTCATGGTAGCTCCCACTAAAAGCCCTCCATTGGAGCCTCCACGAATCGCTAATCGTTCGGGATTGGTGTATTTTTCAGAAATCAGAAATTCGGCTGCGGCTATAAAATCATCAAATACATTTTGCTTTTGCATTTGTGTTCCGGCCTTATGCCATTCTTTGCCATACTCTCCTCCGCCCCTAAGATTGGGAACAGCATAGATTCCGCCCTGTTCCATCCAAACGGCGTTTGTGATACTAAAACGAGGCGTTAAACTGATATTAAAACCTCCATAACCATAGAGAATGGTGGGATTTTGGCCGTCTTTTTTGAGTCCTTTTTTATAGGTAATGATCATAGGAACACGTGTTCCATCCTTAGATTCATAAAAAACTTGCTCAGAAATATAGTTGCTCGCATCAAATTCGATATCGGGTTTCCAGTAGAGTGTATATTCTCCTGTTTGTGGGTCCAAGGCATAACTACTGCTTGGGGTATGGTAGTTCGAAAAATTGAAATAAAGCGTTTCAGCATCGGATTTTCCACCAAAACCAGAGGCTGTTCCTACGCCTGGCAATTGGATTTCGCGAATACGTTCTCCTTCCAGGTTGTATTGGAAGACCTTAGATGTGGCATCCACCATGTATCGAGCAAACAAATACCCACTGCCATCGCTAGGGGATAAAACATGTTCGGACTCGGGGATGATATCTTCCCAATTTTTTTCTTGTGGATTTTTGGCACTTACTCGAATGACCTTTTGGTTAGGAGCATTTCTATTGGTTACCATATAGAGCTGATCTTCCGAACTGTACAACAGATAAATATCCGAATCATAGTCGTTGACAACTTCCTGCCAAATGGCATTTTCTGTTTGTAGATCCTTTAGGAATAATTTATTGCCTGAAGTAGATGTACTTGCCGAAACCAAAAGGTAGCGTCCATCTTCCGTTACCTGAGCTCCAACATACCGATGTTTTTCCTCCAAAGTACCGCCATAGACCAGTTGGTCTTGACTTTGAGAGGTTCCCAAACGATGGTAGTACAATTTATGTTGATCTGTTTTAGCTGAAAGCTCACTTCCCTCGGGCTTGTCATAAGAAGAATAGTAGAATCCTTCATTGAGCTTCCATTGAATACCACTGAATTTGATGTTTACCAGTGTATCTTCGATCCGTTCCTTGCTCTGGGCGTTGATAACAATGACCTTGCGCCAATCGCTTCCCCCTTCCGAAATACTGTAAGCTGCCAGTGAACCATCTTCACTAAAACTTAATCCGGCTAAAGAGGTTGTACCATCCGCAGAAAATCGATTGGGATCTAAAAAAACTTCAGCGGACTGATTTTCCTTTTGACGGTAGACCACATATTGATTTTGAAGTCCGTCATTTTTATAAAAATACGTATAGTCCCCTTCGGTAAAGGGGGTTGTAATTTTCTCATAATTCCACAACTGTTCTAAGCGAGCTTTTAAATCGGATCGAAAGGGAATCTTATCCAGGTGACCAAAAGTGGTTTTGTTCTGTTCCTCCACCCAATTTTCGGTTTCGGCAGAACGGTCGTCTTCTAACCAACGATAGGGATCAGGAACGGCTGTACCATGCAAGGTATCTACTACGGATCCCCTTTGGGTTTCTGGGTATTCTAAAATAGCAGAAGAAGAATCCTGACAACTAATAACTACAAAGAATAAGAGTACGGGTGTAAAAAGGGCTTTCATTTGGCTCATATTTAAGCACTTAAAGTACAAAAAATACAGCTGCGCTCCTAGACTAAAAAGAAAGTCCCGAGCTTGCATGGTAAGCCTTACTAAAACGGGCTAACTACTTTTTTAAAATTGCTCGATTGATCCGTCGGACCACCGCTGGGCCTTCATAGACAAAGCCCGTATATAACTGGATTAGATCGGCACCGGCCTCAAGCTTTTCTAGGGCGTCGTCTGGACCATGAATTCCGCCGACACCAATTATAGGGAAAGACTTATTACTTTTTTCAGCTAAAAAGCGAATCACTTCCGTGCTCCGATTCCGAACAGGAACCCCACTAAGGCCTCCAGCCTCAGTTTTGTGCGAAGACCTTAGCCCCTCTCGACTTAGGGTGGTATTGGTTGCAATAACACCATCGATCTGAACCGTTTGAACGATATCAATGATGTCTAACAACTGGTCGTCGCTTAAATCCGGAGCAATTTTTAAGACAATGGGCTTGGGATGTTTTTTTTGTTGATTCCGATCTTTCAGGGTTTGCAGCAAAGCCGTCAGGGGTTCTTTTTCCTGAAGCGCTCGAAGATTAGGGGTATTGGGCGAACTGACATTGACCACAAAATAATCGACATACGGGAATAGAGCATCGAAACATATCAGGTAGTCGTCTACAGCCTTTTCGTTTGGGGTCACTTTATTTTTCCCAATATTCCCTCCGATAAGTACTCCCTTATTTTTTTTAAGGCGTTCCACTGCCTCTAAAACTCCGCCATTATTAAATCCCATACGGTTGATCAGGGCCTGGTCTTCCACCAATCGAAAGAGTCTTTTTTTAGGGTTTCCGTCTTGCGCTTTGGGTGTTAGGGTTCCGATTTCTATAAATCCAAAACCAAAATTGGCCAACTCCTGATAGAGTTTGGCATCTTTATCAAAGCCCGCAGCTAAGCCCACTGGGTTGGGGAACTTGAGCCCCCATAATTCTCGTTCTAATCGCGGATCCTTAATTTGATACAGACTTCTGATAAGTGCAGGGATAGCGGGTATTTTGTGAACCCAACGAATCGAACGAAAAACTGCATAATGAACCCACTCGGGGTCGCATAAAAACAATAGTGGTTTTAGAAGTCTATACATTTGAAATAAAACATCCCGCCGGAGCGGGATGTCAGTAATGAGATTATTTTTTTGCCGGTGGTGGATTCAGTTTAGCACTCATATCTAAGGAGATTGCAGAACGTTCAACTTTTAACTTACCTGCCAAAGTTTCGATTACGCAGGTATTGTCTTTATCGTTGATTTCAGCAACCTTAGCATGAATTCCACTTTTGGTAATTACACGATCCCCTTTTTTAAGGTTATTCATGAATTGCTTTTCCTTTTTCTGTCTCCGCTGTTGTGGCAGGATGATGAAAAAGAAAAACACCACCAACATTAATAAAAGAAAGGGCAATTGCCCGGAAAATCCTTCCATATTTGAATTTTAGTTGGCCTGCTGACGTGCTTTAGCAGCGGCTTCACGTTGTTGTTGCTTCACAGGATCTGGACTTACCATTGCTTTGATACGAAGCGTTTCGCGTCCCAATTGAGTATTGGCAGAAATCGTAACTGTTTTCTGTTGCAGGTTAGGTTTGTTGTTGGAATCAAAACTTACAACGATTTCACCTTTCTGTCCAGGCGCGATAGGAGTATTCTTTGGATAGTCTGGTACCGTACATCCACAACTTCCACGGGCATCAACGATAATAAGATCGGTCTGGCCGGTGTTGGTAAATGCAAAAGTAGTAGTTACCTTTTCTCCTTCGCTGATGGTTCCAAAGTCGTGAGAAACACGATCAAAAGTCATCACAGGAAATTCTGATGGAGTTGCTGCTTCAGCAGCTGCTTCAGTAGTTGATTCTTGCTTCACTTTTTTGGAAGCGCTGTCATTACATGCCGTTAAGCTCAATGCAAAAATTGCAGCCAAGGCGAGGAAAATTTTTTTCATGTTCAATCAAATTTCATCAAAATTAAAAAATATATCCGTTAGCGCAAACCTCTTCCGGTTTTATTCATACGGTTGTTTTCCTTAAACTCTCGGACGAGCTTGTCTAACAGGCCATTGATGAACTGATTGCTCTTGGGGGTAGAGTAGTCCTTAGCGATCTCTAGATATTCATTGAGTGTGACCCTTGGAGGAATTTCTTCGAAAAAAAGCAACTCTGCCAAAGCCATTTTAATGAGGATTCCATCCATTTGAGCAATCCGATCGGGATCCCAATTTGGAGTCTTGTCCTCAAACTCTTTTTGGAGGGCATCGTTTTGGGTAAATGTTTTTTCCAAAAGCGCGACTCCAAATTGAATTTCTTCACTCCGATTGGAAAATTCCGGGAATTGAAATGAGTCAACATCATTCAGTTGAATGGCTTTGAGCTGCCTTAATAAAAACGTATTGACTAGCGGGAGATCATCTGCCCAAGTCAACTGATAGTCTTCGTAATGTTCTGCTAAAGCTTCCGAGGTGGCAACAAAGGATTTGAAATAATCTACTAAAAAAGCTTTCTGTTGATCTGTATTCGGATTTTCGATCGACAGGTAGTTTTGGAAACTTTCACTTGATTCCCATGATTTGAAAAGCTTTTGGACATAATCGAATTCTAACTCCCAATGCTTAAGCTTTCGACTCATCCCTTTTTTTTCACCAATGGGATGTTCTATCAAAAAGACAAAAAAAGGATTTGAAAGTATGGCTTGCATTTTTTGTTGGCCTTCTGTATCAGGAGTTCGCAACTGCCCCAGGCTTTGGTGCTTTTCAGCTGCCATCCGATAGGTTGCTCTCAAAAAGTCGAAACTCAACAAAAACAATTCTTGAGACTGCTGTATGCTTTTTTGAAAAAACTGAACTTCGTCGTGAAGGTCTCTATCTACATCATTAAACAAAGCATATATGGATTGAGCGGCTTTTACCCGAACATGTCGACGCGTTATCATAGGTCAAATTTGAGCCAAAAATACAGTTTTTAATTGGCATGCCTAATGTTAAATGCGATCGGAAATTCACAATTTTTAAATGCTCAACTGCTGTAGTTTTTGGTTACATTTGGATCGATGAATTGAGTCGATGAATTCCCTTAAATACTTAAACAAATATCTGTATCGGTACCGCCTAAAACTTTTTTTGGGTTTCCTGATTACGATTGTATCTCGAATTTTCTCGCTTTTTGCTCCCAGACTGATCGGAAATTCACTGACAACCGTTGAGCGCTATCTGACGGAAGTTCAAACAGATTTGGATCAAGTAAAAGAAGCTTTACTCATCAATATATTGATCATCTTAGGAGCTTCAATCATCTCTGGTTTTTTTACGTTTTTGATGCGTCAAACCATCATCAATGTCTCTCGTTACATTGAATTCGACCTTAAGAACGACATCTTTGCTCACTACCAAAAACTCGGTCAAAAGTTTTACAAGAACAATCGAACTGGAGATTTGATGAATCGAATCTCTGAAGATGTAGGTAAGGTTCGTATGTATGTTGGCCCAGCGATTATGTATAGTACAAATACCGTTGCCCTGTTCATTATCGTGATCAGCTATATGGTTAGTATTGCTCCAGAACTGACCTTTTATACGGTACTCCCCCTCCCCTTTTTATCCTATATTATTTATAAACTCAGTCGGATCATCAATATTAAAAGCACTGCTGTTCAGGAATTCCTTTCGGGATTATCTTCTTTTACGCAAGAGCGGTATAGCGGTATTGCTGTGATTAAGTCCTATGGGCTCGAAAAAGACTCCACTGCTAGTTTTGAATCCCTGGCGCAAACGGGATATGAAAAGAATATGGACTTAGCTAAAGTACAAGCATGGTTTTTTCCATTAATGATATTACTCATCGGTCTAAGTAATCTATTGGTTATTTTTATTGGTGGCCGGCAGTATATGGAAGGCATCATTGAAATCGGTGTTTTAGCAGAGTTTATTATTTATATCAATATGCTCACTTGGCCTGTAGCCGTTGTAGGATGGGTAAGTTCAATCATACAACAAGCAGCCGCCTCTCAGCAACGAATCAATGACTTTTTGGATGAAAAACCAGAATTAGATAGTGGGAACAAAAAAGCTCTACAGAACAATTTCTCCATTCGATTCGAAGGCGTTTCTTTAACCTATGCAGAAAGCAATATAGAAGCCCTAAAAGATATGAGCTTTACCCTCGAATCGGGCCAAACTTTAGGTATCATTGGCGGGATCGGAAGCGGAAAAACTACCCTATTGGATCTTATGGCACGGATCTATGATCCCAATACGGGGACTATTTTTATAGGAGATACGCCTATACAGGAATTTGAATTACAAGAATTGCGAAAGATGTTGGCTGTTGTTCCTCAAAGCCCTTTTTTATTTTCGGAATCTATCAATCAGAATATTCGTTTTGGAAAACCTGATGCAACAGAAGCAGAAATTCAATCTGCTGCAAAAGCCGCTGTTGTTCATGAAAACATAGCGGAATTTAAAGAAGGATACCATACCCTATTAGGGGAACGAGGTGTAACGCTTTCGGGTGGACAAATCCAACGTATTTCCATTGCACGAGCGCTTATTAAAGACGCACCCATTCTCTTATTTGACGACTGCCTATCTGCTGTAGACACGGATACAGAAGAGCTTATCCTTAAGCATTTAAAACAAATGAGTCAGAACAAAACCACATGCATTGTTAGTCATCGGATCTCATCTGTAATTGAGGCCGATCATGTAATCGTGTTGGAAAATGGACGAATTATTCAATCTGGAAATCATCAAAGTTTAATTTCTTCAGAGGGTTATTACAAGGAGCTTTACCTTAAGCAGCAGGGCAACGCTATATAAGTATTCCGGTTTGTTGAACTTTTTTTGCTAAATTTGATCTGAAAACAGGAACCAATTAAACAAAACTATGTACCAAGACGAGGGGGGTGCGGAAGAAATTTACTCTAAAGTATTACGTGCCGGACGTAGAACATACTTTTTTGACGTACGTGAAACCAAGGCTAGCGATTATTACCTAACCATTACCGAGAGTAAAAAATTTACGAACGAAGATGGAAGTTTTTATTACAAAAAACACAAACTCTATCTTTATAAAGAAGACTTCAACGACTTTAAGAGTCTGTTGGAGGAAGCGATGAACTTTATTATTGAAGAACGCGGCTCTGAGGTTATTAGCGAAAGACACGAAAAAAATTACCAACCCAATAATGATACGGTAGAAAGTTCGGACGAAGGGAGTTCAAATTTTTCAAACCTCAATTTTGAGGATATCTAGGTCTCGATATTTTTTTAACTTGAGAGAGTAATTGACTCTCATGAAAAAAAATCTTTTAGTCCTCGTTGGACTCTTTTCTTCTATAGCATTTGGGCAAATTCAATATTTAGACCCCAATCATCCCTACGACGATACTATAACTACCCCCGCCGAATTTTTTGGTTTTGAGGTTGGCCAGTGGCATTTAAGCCATGACCATATCAGCAGTTATGTCCAACAACTCGCTCGAGAATCTGATCGGATTCAGATTCAAAAGAGAGGCCAAACATATGAAGGGCGACCCCTTTGGCTGTTGATTTACAGCAGCCCTAGAAACATTTCCCGACTGGAAGAATTACGGCAAAAACATTTGTCACTTAGCCAAAGCTCTACTCCTGAGGAGCTATCCGGTCAGCCTTTGGTCGTCTATCAAGGCTTTTCCATACACGGGAACGAAGCTAGTGGGGCCAATGCAGGAGTTTTATGGGCTTATCATTTAGCTGCCAGTCAGGGGCAACAAACTTTGGAGCAGTTAGAGCAAACGATTATACTTTTGGATCCAAGCTTTAATCCAGATGGTTTACAACGTTTTTCTACATGGGTCAACAGTAATCGCAACGCTCATTTAAGTTCTGACAACAACGATCGGGAATACAACGAACCTTGGCCCAGAGGGAGAACCAATCACTATTGGTTTGATCTCAACAGAGATTGGCTTCCTGCTCAGTTACCCGAGTCCCAAGCCCGTATAGAAACCTATAAAGAATGGTTGCCCAATGTGTTGACGGATCATCACGAAATGGGAACGGATGCTACATTTTTCTTCCAGCCGGGGATTCCATCGCGCGTCAATCC
>WTJH01000126.1:8315-19118 GCA_011524915.1 Flavobacteriales bacterium
ATTCGCAATCAGCTTAGAACAGCATTTTCGACGCTTGAAGGGGCCCATGAGCTCCGAGAAGAATTGCTTCAGTACTTCCAAGATTTTTATGGTGCGAATCGAAAATTAGGCGCTAAGTTGGAGGATGAAGCCTATGTTTTTGGAGATGCTCAAGATCCAATTCGTTCTCAGGCATTGGCGCAAATCTTACATAGACATGGAATTTCTGTTTATCGCCCAAAGGTGAATTGGAAATCAAAGGTTTCGGGACTGAACGCTCAAAACAGTTATGTGGTCCCAATGAAACAGACCAAAATTAAACTGATACAGGCCATGTTTAATCGTCAAACCAAATTTAAAGACAGCCTGTTTTATGATATATCTGCATGGAGCTTCCCTTTGGCTTTCAATCTTCAGCTCGAAAAAGCACCTATAAAAAATACCCTTGGAGATCAAGTAAATCCCCTGACAGAAAGACTAGAGGGAAGTGTTTCTAAACAATCTTCCTATGGGTATTTAATTCAAAATCAAAGTTATTTACTTCCCAAAGCTTGGGGAGAACTTCAGGAAAAAGGAATTCGTGCCAAAATAAGCCTCAAACCATTTAAACATGAAGGGCAAACCTATGACTACGGTACAACCTTTATACCGGTTCAGAATCAAAGTTTATCTGCAGACGAATTATACAGCTATTTACAGCAATTGGCCCAATCCAATGCTTTAAAGATCTATGGCGTACAGGGAGGGCTGACCCAAGGGATAGACCTCGGCTCAAGAAATATAAGAACCCTTCCTAAAGTTCGAATTGGACTGGTGGTGGGCAATGGCGTGAGTTCTTACGACGCTGGAGAAATATGGCATCTCTGGGATCAGCGTTGGAGCAATCCACCGACCAAAATAGATGTCAACCAAATCAATCGAATTGATTTGAACGACTACACCCACCTGATTATGCCCAGTTATAATGGAAGCTTAATCGACTCCAAAAAAATACAATCTTTTGTGCAACGTGGAGGTACACTAATCGCCTATAAAAACAGTATTTCTTGGCTCGATAAGAATGAGCTCATTGATGTTTCTTTTGTAAAAGCAGAAGAACGGAATAGCCCAGTAAGCTTTGAGGATCGGCAGAATTACTATGGAGCACAAAGAATAGGCGGAGCTATTTTTGAAGCAAACTTGGATCGAAGTCATCCCATCAACTTTGGAATTTCCACAGAAAAGCTTCCTTTATTCCGAAATTCGACTCTCTTTTTAGAAGCTGCCAAAGACCGATATAACAACCCCATCCGCTACACTAAAGATCCGTTGCTAAGCGGTTATATTTCCAAGGAAAACACAACTCTAATCCGGGAAACGGTCCCATTTCAAATACAAGGCCTCGGGAAAGGGAAAATTCTGATGTTTACTGACAATACACAATTTCGAGCTTTTTGGTACGGAACGAATCGCTTGTTGGCAAACGCCGTATTTTTGTCCTCATTTATGTAAACGCTATGGCAAGAACACCCTCCAATATGCTGGCTTTAGGCACCACAGCGCCTGATTTTGATCTTCCAGACACTCGAACTCAACAATCCTATGAATGGAAGGATATTCAAGGAAGTCAGGGAACACTGATCGTCTTTATTTGTAATCATTGTCCTTTTGTAATCCATTTGATTGAACCTCTAGTGGCACTATCGAATGACTATTTGAAAAAAGGGATTGGAATCGCTTTTATCTCAAGTAATGATGTCCTCCACTACCCTCAAGACGGACCAGAGGAAATGCAAAAATTTGCGGACAAATACGGAATGGAATTTCCCTATCTCTACGATGAAAGTCAGCAGACTGCAATAGATTATCAAGCGGCATGTACCCCAGACTTCTATTTATTCAATGATCAAAAGGAGCTTGTTTACCGGGGTCAATTCGATGATTCGCGCCCGGGGAATGCAATAGCTGTAAGTGGACAATCCCTTAGGGAAGCCATGGATCAACTGCTCCAAGGAAATCCCCCTATAACCGAACAAAGACCCAGCTTAGGCTGCAATATCAAATGGAAGTCCGAAAATATTCCGCCCGATCATTACTGATTAAAAATCAACCAGTTCTACTTCAAAGATTAAAGTTGCATCTGGAGGAATTACGCCACCGGCTCCTTGACTTCCGTAGGCCAAATGACTCGGGATCACCAATTTTGCTTGATCGCCTTTTCCTAAAAGACTAATCCCTTCGTCCCAGCCGGGAATTACTTGTCCCATTCCTAAAGCAAAGTCAATCGGATTTCCGCGTTGGTAGGACGAATCGAATACCGTGCCATCGGTGAGCATGCCTCGATAGTGGACTTTTACCTGACTCCCTTGGGTAGGCTTATCGGCCCCTTTGGCTTGACTGATCTGATAAAAAAGTCCAGATTCGGTTTGTTGCATCCCTTCGGTATGTTTTGCTAAAGCTTTAAGTTGTGCTTCTTTTTGCGCTTGTTCCCGTTGTTCCTTTTCGTTTAGAAACTGCTGAAATGCCTGAGCGGCATCAAAGGCTTCCGCGGCTGCTCCCACACGTTCAATGGTGAGTTTCTGAATGCTGTCGCCTTGTTGAGTAGCATCTACAACCTCTTGGCCAGCAATTACGGTTCCAAAAACGGTATGCTTGCCGTCCAACCAAGGAGTGGCACTATGCGTAATAAAAAATTGACTCCCGTTGGTGCCAGGCCCTGCATTGGCCATAGACAAAATTCCAGGTTTATCGTGTTTAAGATCCGCATGGATTTCGTCATCGAATTGGTATCCTGGGCCTCCCACTCCTGAACCTTGAGGACATCCCCCTTGAATCATAAAATCGGCTATGACCCGGTGAAATTTTAGCCCATCATAATACGGAGTTCCTTCGGGCTTAACATCGTTGGGGATAGTGCCTTCCGCCAAACCGACAAAGTTTGCCACCGTTCCCGGAGTTTTATCAAAGTGTAATTGAATACTTATTTTTCCTTGAGTCGCTTCAATATGAGCAAATAGTCCTTCTTGCATGGGTATAATTTTGGTGCGAAGATAAAACAACCCGAAGCAAAACGTGCATTAATTCGCTACTTCACTCAAAAATTTTAATCGGAATAAACGGATTTCCTCTTCCTCATAGGTACCGTCGAATTCTTCGACCGCATCCGTGATTTTATCCGTTTCGGCATCCATAAAGTATTCCCGCAATTCTTCTTGATCATCTTCATCTAAAATTTCTTGAATCCAATAATCGATATCTAGTTTGGTTCCAGACACTACTATGGTTTCCATCTCTTTTAAAAGTTGGTCCATATTCATGCCCTTGGCCGAAGCAATATCATCTAAAGGAAGTTTGCGATCAACGCTTTGGATCAAAAATAATTTAATGGCCGAATTGGTCCCTGTGGATCGGACCACCAGGTCTTGGGCTCTTTCAATCCCATTATCTTCCACATATTGTTGAATGATACCCACAAAACTTTTACCGTATTTGATGGCCTTGCCTTCTCCTACCCCATTGATCTGCTTGAGTTCGTCTATGGAGGTGGGATATTTTAAAGACATATCTTCCAAAGAAAAATCCTGAAAAACCACATAAGGAGGAACTTGGTGCTGGTCTGCAACTTTTTTGGTCTCTGCTTGCAATAGCTTGAGCAACTGATCGTCTGAAGCTGCATTTTTTTGAGGAGAAGTGGGTGCAACCCTTGTTTCGAAATCATGGTCTTTGGCCATAAAGAACGATTCCACTTGCTCGATAAAACCTAGACCTTTTGGAGTCAATTGAAGAATACCATAGGTTTCTATGTTTTTGCTGAGATACCCATGTATCAACGCATGACGAATCAAGGCTCTCCAAAATTTTTCATCTTGTGCACTCCCCGATCCAAAAAAGGGCTTGTCCTGCGTACGATGAGATGCAATTAAAGCATTGGATTTCCCAACCAAAGTCAGCACGGTTTCTTTGGCCTTATATTTTTGATTGGTTTTTTGAACGATTTGAAGTAATAGTTGTAGTTCGGTTCCGACTTCAATTTTTTCTTTAGGATAGCGAACATTATCGTCCATGTCGCCCCCAGGGTCTTTTGTTTCATCGAAATTTTCACCGAAATAATGCAGGATAAACTTCCGGCGAGAGACCGTAGTTTCGGCATAGGAAACCATTTCTTGTAACAAGGCCATCCCTATTTCCTGTTCGGCTACTGGTTTGCCTGACATGAATTTTTCTAGTTTTTCAATGTCTTTATAGGAATAGAAAGCTAAACAATGTCCTTCGCCATCGTCACGACCCGCACGACCCGTTTCCTGATAGTAACTTTCGATACTCTTAGGAATATCGTGATGGATCACAAAACGAACATTAGGCTTATCGATTCCCATACCAAAGGCAATGGTAGCAACAATGACATCACAATCTTCTTTTAGAAATTGATCTTGATGGTTGACTCGGGATTTGGAATCCAAACCGGCATGGTAGGGAAGCGCATTGATTCCGTTGACTTGAAGAATCTGTGCCAACTCTTCGACTCGCTTTCGGGAGAGGCAATAGATGATCCCAGATTTTCCTGGACGTTCTTTTATAAATCGAATAATATCGGAATCGACAACCTCTGTTTTTTGCCGAACTTCGTAGTATAAGTTTGGACGGTTAAAGGAGGCTTTATGTACTTGGGCGTCGGTTATTTGGAGGTTTTTAAGGATATCCTCTTGTACTTTTGGAGTCGCCGTAGCTGTTAAAGCAATGATGGGGATAGAATTATCAATTTGGGAAAGTATTTTACGTAAGTTCCTGTATTCTGGTCGAAAATCGTGCCCCCATTCCGAGATACAGTGCGCTTCGTCTATGGCCAAAAACGAAATTTTTACAGATTTAAAGAATTCTATAATTTCTTCTTTAACGAGGGACTCTGGCGCTACATAGACCAGCTTGGTGATGCCCGCCCGAATATCGTCTTTAACTTGTTTGGTAGCTGTTTTGTTCAGGGAAGAATTTAGTACGTGGGCAATTCCTTCGGATGTGGATATCCCTCGTAAAAAATCTACTTGGTTTTTCATCAAGGCAATCAATGGGGAAACAACGATCGCAGTTCCCTCCTGAATCAATGCAGGCAATTGATAGCAAAGAGATTTCCCACCTCCTGTGGGCATAATCACAAAAGTATTGTTCCCTCCTAATAAATTTTGAACGACAGGTTCTTGTAAACCTTTAAAATCATCGAAACCAAAAAACTGCTTGAGAGCTCCTTTAAGTTCCCCGTCAACCATCAAAAAAGTGTTGTTTATTTATCTAACTTTGTAACCTACAAGATAACACTTTCTCTAAAGATTTTGAACAATAGTTTGAAATTAAACAAAGACATACAAAAACGAGCTCAACAAACGCTACTCCAAGAGGCTACTGCCTTGCAAGGACTCGCGAATTCTATTGACAATCAATTTACTACAGTAGTCGAGCAGATTCATCAAAACTCCGGGAGGCTGGTAATTACGGGAATTGGCAAAAGTGGGATCATCGCTCAAAAAATTTCAGCTACCCTAAATTCTACCGGAACTCCTGCTCTATTTCTGCATGCCGCAGATGCCATTCATGGGGATTTAGGAATGGTTCAACAAGACGATATTGTCTTGTGTATCTCCAAAAGCGGCAATTCGCCCGAAATAAAAGCGCTGATTCCGTTTATACACAAAGGAGGGAATCTGGTGATCGGAATGACCGCAGATCCTCAATCGTTCTTAGGACAACACAGCGATTATTGTTTGCATACTCCGGTTGCGGAAGAAGCCTGTCCCAACAATTTAGCTCCAACGACTAGCACCACTTTACAATTGGCCTTAGGCGATGCTCTAGCGGTGTGTTTATTGGAAATGAAAGATTTTTCAGCTCAAGATTTTGCAAAATACCATCCGGGAGGAAGTTTGGGTAAAAAACTATACCTCACCCTACAAGATATGGTCGATTCTGAATCTAAACCCCAACTGCATCCACTTGCACGCTTGGAAGAAGTGATTCTAGAAATTACTTCCAAACGCTTAGGTGCTGCGGTTGTTTTAGAGGATGGAGTGATTAAGGGATTAATTACTGATGGAGATTTAAGGCGGATGCTTAAAGAGCATGACAATATTCAAAAACTGCAAGCCAAAGATATCATGACGCCTGATCCGATGCACATGCCTGCTTCTACCCTTGCCGTAGAGGCCCTTAGCGTAATTGAAAAGCGTCAGATCAATCATATTGTGGTAACGGACGCTGATGGAAAATACCTCGGCATTGTTCATGTTTTGGATTTTTTAAATCAAGGAATTAATTGATGGAGAATCCTACGGACAATATGTCTTTTTTAGAGCATTTAGAAGAACTGCGGTGGCACCTTATCCGGGCAACCCTAGCCATTGTTCTGATGGGATGTGTGGCCTTCTTTTTTAAAGACTTTATTTTCGATGTCCTCTTATTTGGCCCAAAGCGCAAAGATTTTTTAACCTATCGGTTGTTCTGTTCGTTGGCCGAATCGATTGGAGGTACTACAGATTTTTGTAGTCAAGACCTCCCTTTTCGAGTACAATCCAGAACCGTTGCCGGTCAATTTTCGGCCCATTTATGGACCTCTGTTTTAGCAGGATTTATCGTAGCATTCCCCTATGTACTCTACGAATTTTGGCGTTTTATTAAACCTGGGCTGTTAAGAACAGAACGGCGGACGGCCCGAGGCTTTATCTTTTTCGCCTCCCTCTTATTTTTTATTGGGGTCTTATTCGGGTATTATATCGTAACTCCCTTATCCATTAACTTTTTAGGCACCTATTCTGTAAGTACGGAAATCTTTAATGATTTCGACTTAAGTAGTTATATCGGTTTGGTTCGGGCTTCTGTTCTAGCCTCAGGCTTAATTTTTGAATTGCCCATCTTGATATATTTCTTGGCTCAGGTGGGTCTTGTAAGCCCATCATTTTTAAGAAAAAACAGAAAAATAGCTTTGGTATTGGTTTTGAGTTTATCGGCGATCATTACCCCTCCCGATATTGCCAGTCAAATAATCGTGAGTATTCCCATACTTATATTGTATGAAGTGAGTATCTTCATTGCCCGATATATCGAACGTAAACAACAAAAAAGATGATCCTACGCGCAGAAGCAATTCAGAAGTCCTATAAAGGTCGTAGTGTGGTCAAGGGCATTTCTCTTGAAGTTGAACAAGGACAAATTGTTGGTTTATTGGGACCTAATGGAGCCGGAAAAACCACTTCATTTTACATGATTGTTGGTTTGATTAAACCCAATGGGGGCACCATCTACCTCGATCAAGAAAACATCACCCAGTTCCCCATGTATCGAAGAGCCCAAAAGGGAATCGGATATCTTGCTCAGGAAGCTTCTGTTTTTAGAAAACTCAGTGTAGAAGACAATATCAAAAGTGTTTTGCAACTAACTTCTTTATCCAAAGCAGCTCAAAAAGAAAAGACGGAAGAATTGCTGGAAGAATTTGGTTTAACCCATATTCGAAAAAATAGAGGGGATTTGTTATCTGGAGGAGAACGTAGAAGAACTGAAATTGCTAGAGCCTTGGCTACGGATCCTAAATTTGTATTGTTAGACGAACCCTTTGCAGGGGTTGACCCAGTTGCTGTAGAAGATATTCAACGCATTGTAGCCCATCTGAAAAATAAAAATATTGGGATCTTGATCACCGATCATAACGTGCAGGAAACCCTAGCGATTACCGACAAAACCTATTTGATGTTCGAAGGGAGTATCCTTAAAGCCGGATTGCCAGAAGAATTGGCTGCAGACGAAATGGTTCGAAAAGTCTATTTGGGGAAAAATTTCGAACTCCGTAGAAAAAAATTAGACTTCCACTCATGATAGGAGAATTGAACATTCGAGTTTGTCAAGAAAAAGATTTAGCCGCCATTGCAAGGCTGATGGAAGAAGCCTTTGGCGCTGATGCTTCCCTTCCCCTAAATCCGTTATATTTAAGCGATCCGAACATCTACTGCCATATCATTGAAATAGATGGCCAGATCGTAGCTACAGCAGCCCTACATATCCTACAAAAAATCAATCGGAAACTGGGACAAATCGAAGATGTAGTCGTTTCTGGAGACCGAAGAGGATTGGGCTTAGGAAAAAAAATAGTTGAACATCTTATCGAGCAATCAAAAGCGGAAGGATGCTATAAAACAATACTTAACGCTACAGACGAAAACGTTCCGTTCTATGCTAAAATGGATTTTCGTGTAGAACAAAATCAATTGGTAATACGACATTAAATTATGTGTGGAATTGTTGCTTATATCGGAGAAGAACATCCCGAAAAAATCATTATTGAAGGACTTCAGCGACTGGAATATCGAGGCTATGACAGTGCTGGGATTATGTTAGCCAATTCAGACAGCTATGACATTACCAAAGTAGCCGGAAAAGTAGAAAGCCTCAGCAATGCATTGTCCGAAAAACCTGCTGCTAAGATGCATATTGGGATGGGCCACACCCGCTGGGCCACCCACGGAAAACCGACCCAAAACAATGCCCACCCGCATGTTTCTCAAAACGGTGACTTGGTTTTGGTACACAACGGAATCATCGAAAACTACAGCAGTTTAAAAGAAGAACTCACCAATAGAGGCTATAGTTTCCAGTCCGATACAGACTCTGAAGTACTCCTGAATTTGATCGAAGATATTCAAAACCGGGAAGGACTCAAGTTAGGAAAGGCAGTTCAGGTGGCCCTCCAACAAGTTATTGGGGCCTATGGACTCGTGGTTTATGATCGAAAAAAGCCGAACGAATTGGTTGTTGCCCGTTTGGGAAGCCCTTTAGCTATTGGGATAGCAGAAGGTGCCTATTTTGTAGGCTCAGATGCCACTCCTTTTTTAGAACATACCCGTAAGGTAATCTACCTGGAGGACTATGAAATGGCTATTCTCCGAACGCATAAAGATCTTCAAATCCGAAACATTAAAACCGACCATAAAGTGGCCGCTTATGTGGAAGAATTGAAATGGAATCTGGAAAATATCCAAAAAGGCGGATACGAGCATTTTATGCTTAAGGAAATCTATGAACAACCCGAAGCGATTCGGAATACCCTCCGCGGTCGCCTTTTAACCAAAGAAGGGAAAATTCAGATCAGCGCCCTGAATCAGCATCGCGATAAGTTTAGCAATGCTCGGCGCATCTTGATATTGGCGTGTGGAACCTCTTGGCATGCCGGATTGGTAGGTGAATATTTGATTGAAAGTTTTGCCCGAATCCCGGTCGAAGTCGAATATGCATCTGAATTCCGATATAGAGACCCAATCATTTATAAGGACGATATCGTGATTGGTGTTTCCCAATCGGGAGAAACTGCAGATACCCTAGCCGCATTAAAAATTGCACAAGAGCAAGGTGCGTTTATTTTTGGGATCTGTAATGTGGTGGGAGCTTCCATTTCACGTTTAGCAGATGCAGGAACCTTTACGCATGCCGGACCCGAAATTGGAGTAGCCTCCACCAAGGCTTTTACCACGCAGATCACTGTATTTACCCTATTGGCATTAGAATTGGCTCGAATCAAAGGTCAACTTTCAGATGCAGAATTGCGGAATTACCTCTTTGAATTGGAAAATATTCCTCAAGAAATCGAAGCTTTTCTGGAAGATATAGATCATATCAAGACGATCGCAGAAAGCTACCATACGGCAGATAACTGCCTGTATTTGGGTCGGGGCTATAATTTCCCCGTAGCCTTGGAAGGAGCTCTTAAACTCAAAGAAATCTCCTACATCCATGCCGAAGGCTATCCCGCGGCAGAGATGAAACACGGTCCCATCGCTTTGATTGATGAAAATATGCCCGTAATCGTTATTGCTACCCGCAAAGGGCATTATGAAAAAATCGTGAGCAATATCGAAGAAATCAAATCGCGTAAAGGAAAAATTATTGCCATTGTAAGTGAGGGAGACGAGGCCGTAAAAGCCTTGGCCGACCATGTGATTGAGATTCCTCTTTCCTCGGAATGTTTTACACCCATTTTTTCCACCCTACCCCTTCAATTTTTAGCGTATTATATCGCCATCCTTAGGGGGTGTAATGTAGATCAACCCAGAAATTTAGCGAAGTCTGTGACGGTTGAATAATTATTAATTGTGTAGCCCATTCGACGAGGAATATTTTCAAGATGACTTTCTAAATTCTCTTGGAGAGTGCCCAGTTTTTAACTTAAATAATTTGGAAAAATGTTGAGGGTAATCAAAACCAAGACTATAGGCGACTTCACTAACACTGTCATTAGTGCTGAGCAATAAACTTTTTGCTTTAGAAATAAGATGTGTTTGTAGGTGAGATTTTGCACTCTGACCTGTTTCTTTTTTTAGTAGTTCACTTAAATAATGACTTGATATACCCATTTCCTCTCCCAATTCCTTTACTGTAGGAATACCTCTTTTGATTGCACTATCGGAATCAAAATATTTTTGGAGTAGTTTTTCAAAACGCCCCAGAATATCTTGATTAACATTTTTACGGGTAAAAAATTGCCGATCATAATAGCGCTGAGCGTACTTCAGCAACATTGATATGGAACCAATGATAATATCTTGTGTATGGGTGTCTATGCTTCGTTGATATTCTTCCGCTATTTTATCCAATAGGGAGTAGATATGGTCCCGCTCCTCTTCACTCAGATGAAGAGCTTCATTAGCGTCGTATTTAAAAAATGGGTAGTTCGATATTTCATCCAAAAGGCCAGATCGCTGAATTAAATCGGGATGGAAAAGAAGAATGTATCCTTTGGCATTTTCAAAGCTTTCATTTTCATCCATCTGTATTGTTTGTCCAGGTTGGGTAAAAATCATCGTTCCTTCAGAAAAA
>WTJH01000077.1 GCA_011524915.1 Flavobacteriales bacterium
ATCGCTTTGAGAGTTCAAATATATGCTTTTTTGAAGTTAAATAATCCATAGAGCTAGCTCGATGTCGAACACAGCTGTATTGCATTCAATCGCAATGAATTAAAAAGAAAAACCGTGCTAAGGTTTAGCTGTTTAGGCTCATCTTAGGTTGCGTTTTTTCTTAATTAAATAGTATATAAACTCACTTCTTTTATTTGAAAAGCTTTGTACAACTGTATAGGTCATAATATGCGATACGTTTACTAAATCCCCTTTTCTTTCCTTATTGGGTGAAAACTTAAACCTCTGTTTTAAATCTACGGTTTCTTTAAAACAGAACAATTCGCCCACATCTCCCCTTTTTAAAGACATTTTGGTTAGGGTCATTTCTTTTCCATTAATTTCCATAGCAATACTTTTATTATCGATATCAATATAGATTTCACCCTTTACTGGGCTATGTTCTCCCTGATATTCAGCACCAACAATTTCAAATCGTTGCCCGTAGAAAAGGAAGCTGATCATGGATAAAAAAATGGTAAAGTAATATTTCATAATAGAGCTAAAATTAAGCGTATCCTCCACAAAAGAAGTAAAAAGTTAGGATAAGCATAGGGAGATTGTTTTAGATATTTCAGCCATTCATCAAAAGCATGAGAACAAGAAATCCGTTTCAGTACAGGTTTGATGTAGATCAGATGATATTAGTTGTAAAGAAAAAACATTATTTCTCCAAGGGATCAAATGATTCACATTGGGTAGACAAGTAGGGTTCCGTTGGAAAAATCATTTCAATGGGCCTGTAAAATCTCGAAGCTTCCTATCTTTAAGGAAATCCTAATTTATTGGTCATGAGGCTATTTTTAAATATTTGTTCTTGTATCTGTTATTTACTTTCCTTTTTCTTTTTGTTTGTAGCCGATTGGAAACACGCCCAAACCGCAGCGATTGTCCTAGCGCTTTGGGGGATTGGTTTTATTTTACAAGCACATGCCTTTCCCTCGAAAAGGTTTAATCCAGAAAAATGGTTTAAAGAGTAAATCTTTTCTTAGTTTTAGTACACACTTAAAACCAATTGAAATGAAAAAACCCAGCACTCTCGTTTTATTTACCCTCGGATTTTATCTCTTTATGATTATCTGTCTTCTATTAAAGCCCTAATCCTCAGCTTCAGTTGTTTCGCAAGTTTCTTTGCGCTACGAACAAGGATTTAAATCGTTCCAAGTATTTTATCCTACACCCATGAAATATATACTCCGCACTTTAGGCTTTTCGCTCATTGGGTTAGCCATTGTATTAAGCCTGTATGACTTTCTGCTCGAAAATAAAGGTGTTATCCTGCTGCTCGGAATTGTTGCGGTTATAGCGGCTCAATTCATTCGAGATTAAAATATTCTTCAACCGCTAAGGACTCGATTTAAAACCGAATCAACCAGCGGGATCCGCATTTGGGACAAGTGGCAAGAAAAGAGATAAACTCTTGCCATTTGGTTCGTTTCCAACGGTGTTTACACTTCCAACAATACATATTCTAAAGTTCTACTTTTAGTTTCTACAAGATTAATAAATTGTTATGAGTCTAATTATCAATGACTTTTAAAATTTTTTTTCATAAATTAGTGGATAACCATAAACCAATTTTCAATGAAGAAGCTGATTTTTATCTGCATTCTAGTGGCTAGCTATAGCTACTCGCAGAACGCATTCATGGAGTACCAGTTTAAAGCTAAACGGGGGACTCAAGCAGCCATCCTTGCCCTTACGGACGACTTTTGGGGGGATGCTGATTTCAAATCCGGAGGAATCAATGTCGAAGCCATGAGTATCGGAAATCCGATGTCTAGCCATCGCGTTGTACTCTATGGAGATCCTTCCAATTGGGGACGTAAAGATTCCATTTCAGAAGACAAATGGCAAGCATTTATTCAAAAACTCAACAACCATGTAGAAAAATGGACCCATAGTTCGTCTGGAAATGTGTTGAGTTGGGTCGGGGGAACAGATGACTATAAATATGTTCAGATCTACGAATTTAGTGCGACCGATCCGATGGCTTTCCAAGCTGCTCACGACAAAATTGTCAAAGAAATGAGCGGGATTATGGGCGAAAGAGCCGTTGGCTTTGGAACCTATGAAATCGGCGGCTACAGAGGGGCATCCCATTGGGTAGCGGTATCCTATAAAAATTGGGAAGATCTTATACTTACAGGAAGAGCTTTACAGGAAAAAACAAAAGCCTGGCAAGAATACTACAGCAAACGGGGTCAAATAAAAGCCATCCGAAACTATACTCTCAATATCGCTAAAGCCTATTAAAAAAGTGTATACCCAAACAAAAAGGGATCCATAAGGGTCCCTTTTTTTATTAACTTCATCTCATTCTAAAAACGTTTTATGAGACTCCTATTTTGTATTTTATTTTTGTGCTTTGCCGTTTCACAATGGAGCTACAGTCAAGAAGTGAAAAAGCCCCTGTACGATGGGAATTGTGGTTGGGCCATACACAAGGGATATCGCTACGAAGCTGATCCTAAGATTTTTGTCGTTGAAGGAATTGATAGTATTATCTTTTACAATGAACGAACCAAAAAACTATGGCTGAAAACTAAAAACGCTCGAAAAGAAGCCGACATCAACTGGGAAACGCTTTCCAAAGAAAAGAAGGATTAATCCTTCAGGCGATGCCAATATTGGGTTCTTCCAATGATAGAAAAGCCTAAGTAGCCTCGAACTTTAAGTTTGTCCTCGGATTCTAATGCAACAATACAGCTGTATTCTTTTCCATTTTTAGGATCCAAAATGGTACCATCGTTCCATTCTTCTCCGTCTTTTTCAAGACCTGAAACGATTTTCATTCCAGCAATCGGCTGATTTTTATTTGCTCCTGTACAGTTGACACATAGCTTTCCTTGATCCTCAGCTAATAAAAGTGCTTCGATTGTTCCTTCGAGCTTGCCATCAACAATGGCTAGGCTAACGATTGATTTTTGCTCCCCTGTTTCGTCGTCTACTGTTGCCCATCGGCCTTCAACACTTTGTGCTTGGAGGGTTGAAAACAAGACCAAACTACAGCAAAATAATATCCATTTCATGACTTTCAATTTTCGTTGAAATTAGATAAAAAATGTATATTCCCCTATGAAAATAACCAAACGACTCGGATTTTTATTGATTCTTATCCCCTTAGGACTCTTTATTCGATATTTGGATTTACAAGTTTTTGATGGTTTTTTGGCTGATAATCAGACCAAAGATCATTTTAAATTTATTGGTGTTTTAGTTGTTGTAGTTGCGGTATTACTTTCTGCAATTCTTTATTTCGACAAGAAAACCAATTCGTAAATTTGCCTAAAAAAAGGGGCTATGCATTTTTTTGATCAATCTCAGATTGCATCGATGGAACGAATCTATCGCATGCAGATGATTAATAGTATTTCTGGATATAAATCGGCTACTTTGGTAGGCACGCAAAACAGCGAGGGCCTTTGTAATGTAGCAGTATTCAATTCGCTAATTCATCTCAGCAGTCAACCTCCGCTGCTCGGCTTTATGCTCCGACCCAAAACAGTTCCTAGGCATACCTATGCAAATCTAAAAGCCAACGGCTATTTTACTTTAAACCAGATTGCAGCCCATCAGATAGCGGATGCACATCACAGCAGTGCCAAGTATCCAGAACATATTTCGGAATTCGATCAAACCGATCTTCAACCCGAATTTAAACAGGAGTTTCAAGCGCCTTATGTAGCTCAGTCGCCCATCCAAATCGGATGCCGCTACGTAAACGAATATCATGTCCAGGAAAGTGACACCTACCTTATTGTTGGAGCTATAGAACAAGTGTATATAAAAGAAGGCCTGTTGCTAGACGACGGATGGGTACAGTTAGACCAAGGGGATGTAGTCACCGTCAACGGACTGGAAGGATATGCGCTGCCCAAACTTTTGGAACGCTTCCCCTATGCTCGACCCAAAACCTCTTAGACATGCACTTTATCAGCGACTTTTTACTGGAATATTCCGAACAAAACAGTAGTCCTGAACCTCCACTATTAAGAGAGCTTTATCGAGAAACACATCAAAAGATTCTACAACCAAGGATGGCCAGTGGGCCGCTTCAAGGACGTTTTTTAAGTTTACTTTCAAAACTCATTCGTCCCAAAAGTATTTTGGAAATAGGAACCTTTACGGGCTATGCAACTTTGTGTTTGGCTGAAGGACTGGCCCCTGAAGGTGTTCTGCATACCATAGATCATAATGAGGAATTAGTAGATTTTCAGCAGCGGTTTTTTGATCGGTCCCCCTATGCATCACAAATCCATACCCATTTAGGGAATGCCTTGGATATCATCCCACAAATCGAGGGTACATTTGATTTGGTATTTATTGATGCAGATAAAAAGAACTACCTCAATTACTATGAAAGTATTGTCCCTCGAATGCCTGCTGGGGGAGTCATATTATCCGATAATGTCCTTTGGAACGGAAAAGTATTAGAAAACGCACAGGAAGACGATGTGGATACTCAAATCCTCCAAGAATTTAATCGGAAACTCGCCTCTGATCCTCGAGTAGAAAGTGTATTGGTACCTTTACGAGATGGGATAACGCTAACGCGAGTACTTTAAAGTTTTTTACGCTTAACGACCCCCGCAACTTTTTCAATTTCGTCCTGCACCTCTTTTACTTCATTTTGGAGTTGTTTTTGAAGCTTTTCGGCAGGTTGATCGAAATCGATTTCCGCAGATTTTTGAATTTCGGACTTGATCTCGTCCGTAGCTTGCCGTATTTGAGTCATTCCCTTAGCCAATGTCCGGGCAATCCCCGGGATTTTATCGGCTCCAAAAACCAATAAAATTATAAAAAAGATAAATACAATTTCAGCTCCACTGATAAAGAAGAACATAGCTCAAAATTTTGGCTAAAGATAAAAAGAAAAATCCGCCACTTAGGTGGCGGATTTTAA
>WTJH01000013.1:0-44791 GCA_011524915.1 Flavobacteriales bacterium
ATTATCTGAAAATTCCTGAATCTGAGTAGTCAGATAAATAGGCTTATGGTTATAAAAAACTTTATACATTTAGACCATGGTTTTAGACACTAAAATAGCCGACCAAACGGCGACATATCTTTTACAAATAAATGCAATAAAATTAAATCCTAAAAACCCTTTCCAATGGGCGAGTGGATGGAAGTCTCCAATTTATTGCGATAACCGTTTAGCACTTTCATATCCTGAAATTCGACAATTTCTGGCCCAATCCATGGCTCAAAGCGTTCGGGAAAAATATCCCCAGGTCAGTCATATCGCTGGCGTAGCCACTGGAGCTATTGGCATTGGACTGTTAGTTGCCGAAGCCCTTGAATTGCCTTTTGTCTATGTGCGACCCGAAGCCAAAAAACACGGTCGTAAAAATCAAGTGGAAGGACAACTCCCTCAAAAGGCTCAGGTAGTTGTGATTGAAGATCTAATTTCGACAGGGAAAAGTAGTCTAAATGCGGTTGCTGCCTTACAAGAATCTGAAGCAGCTGTTTTGGGTATGTTAGCCATATTTACCTATGGATTTGAAATTTCGAATACGCACTTTACTGAGGCAGGAATTGCTTTAGATACGCTTTGCGATTATGAACATTTGATTGCACATGCCAATCGTCAAGGCTTAGTTGCCGATGACCAGCTCAATATACTTGGGGCATGGCGTCAGAATCCAGAAGACTGGAGCCCTGAGTAGAATCAATAGACAAACTTAAATTGCTTCCCACTCAGGGATATGGGTTCTCCCGTTTGCAAAACCAGTTGGGGTACCCCATTGGGATCGACTCCACGAATTTGAACATCTAATAGCTCACCTTCTAACTGGAGTCTTAGTCCCTTTTGTTTTCCGAATAAGTTTTCATTGTAGCTACTCAAAAGAGAATCTTGTCGCCAATTTTGTGGCGTCTCTAAGGTAGATTTTAATACTTGAAGACAGTCTTCAAACAGGGCATGAAGATCCATCTCCCGACCCATCTGAAGTTTAAGAGAACTCGCATGTGGAATCCCTGGGAAATTTTCTTGATTTACATTGATTCCAATACCAATTATGGAATGTCCCACATAAGGACCATGTAAAGTATTTTCGATCAATACGCCTCCAATTTTAGAATTTCCTGCCATTATGTCATTGGGCCATTTGATCCCAACATGGGGAACTTCCAGCTTTTGTAAAACCTGAATCAGCGCCACTGAAACTGCAACGGTAATCAAAAATTGATCCTTAGCCCAAAATCCCGGAGTTTCCCAATACGTACTAAAGGTGAGGTTTTTCCCTTGATCGGAGATCCATTCGCGTTCTCTTTGACCACGCCCAGCAGTCTGGTGACTTGTAATGACTACATCACCCGAACGACAAAGTCCAGAGGCGACTCTCGACTTTAAGTAATCGTTCGTGGAAGAAATGGCATCAAGTTTGATTATTCTAAATTGTATCAAGAAATCTGAAGATTAGAAGGTGAAATCCTTAATTTTGAAACTCATGGATAAAAATATATTATTTTAATGGCAAACACTCAAGCAACTGCGAATGATCTTATTACTCAAATATTAACCGGAATTGAAGACGTTAAAGGGGTTGACATACAGCTTCTCGATTTAAGAGAAATTGAAAATACGGTTTGCAGTTACTTTATTATTTGTAATGGGACTTCGAATACACATGTTTCTGCCATTGTAAATTCTGTCCAAAAGACAGTAAGCAAACAAATCCAAGAAAAACCCTACCATACCGAAGGTTCCGAAAATGCAGAATGGGTATTGATCGACTACGTTGATGTGGTGGTTCATGTTTTCCAAAAACACATTCGGGACTACTACAATATTGAAGGCTTATGGGGGGATGCAAAAACGACCGAGATTGCCTCGAACTATTAATACGCTATGACACAAAAGAAAAAGACACAAAAACCCAATTTTAATATTTATTGGATTTACGGAATCATCATTTCCTTGCTTATCGGAATGAGTTTGTTCCGTTCTGACGATGGTTGGCAAAGCATTCAAAAAACTAACATTTCCAATTTTGAGCGAATGCTCAACAATGGAGATGTATTGGAGGTTGTGGTCATCAATAAAAGTCTCGCCCAGGTGAGTTTGACTCCAGAGGCACTTTCCAAGCAAGAATATGCCAAACTGAAGGGGAAAAATTTCCTAGGACAAGAAAATATCCAAGGCCCTCACTATCAATTTGAGGTAGGGAACCTCGAGTTGTTTCAACGAAAACTTGAAAAAGCGGAGGCAAACGACATCGCTTTTAGATACGAATTTAAAACGGTCGAAAACCGATGGTTAGATGTCTTTGTTGGCTTTCTGCCCATCATTTTAATCATTGGGGTTTGGATTTTCTTAATGAGACGTATGTCTGGCGGTGCCGGTGGTGGTCCGGGAGGACAAATCTTTAACATTGGAAAATCGAAAGCCAAGCTTTTTGATCAGAATACAGAAGTAAAAGTTACGTTCAAAGATGTTGCTGGTCTGGAGGGAGCTAAAGAAGAAATTCAAGAAATTGTAGACTTCCTTAAAAACCCAAAAAAATATACGGTTCTAGGTGGGAAAATTCCCAAAGGAGCCCTTTTAGTAGGATCTCCAGGAACTGGAAAAACCCTCTTAGCCAAAGCTGTAGCGGGTGAAGCCAAGGTTCCTTTTTTCTCCTTATCAGGATCTGATTTTGTTGAGATGTTTGTAGGGGTTGGAGCTTCACGGGTTCGGGACCTCTTTAAACAAGCGACCGAAAAATCGCCTTCCATCATCTTTATTGATGAAATTGATGCCATTGGTCGTGCTCGAGGAAAAAACAACTTTACGGGATCCAACGATGAAAGAGAAAACACTCTGAATCAACTATTAACCGAAATGGACGGTTTTGGAACCGATACCAATGTAATTGTATTAGCGGCTACCAACCGAGCGGATGTTTTGGATAAAGCCTTGATGCGCGCCGGACGTTTCGATCGTCAGATCTATGTGGACCTGCCAGATCTAAGAGAGCGTAAAGAGATCTTTAAAGTGCATTTAAAGCCTTTAAAAACCATCAAAAGCTTGGATGTCGATTTCTTGGCTAAACAAACGCCTGGTTTCTCCGGAGCAGATATCGCAAATGTCTGTAACGAAGCCGCTTTGATAGCTGCCCGAAAAAATAAAAAATCGGTTGGAAAGCAAGATTTTCTGGATGCTGTAGATCGAATTATCGGAGGACTAGAAAAGAAAAATAAGATTATCACAGCCGAAGAAAAAAGAACAATTGCATTTCACGAGGCCGGGCATGCCACGGTCAGTTGGTTGCTGCGTTTTGCTGCTCCATTGGTCAAGGTTACTATTGTTCCCAGAGGTCAATCCTTAGGAGCTGCATGGTATTTACCAGAAGAACGGATGATTGTTCGAACCGAACAAATGCTCGATGAGATGTGTGCTACCCTAGGGGGACGAGCGGCTGAAAAAATCATTTTCGATAAAATTTCAACGGGAGCTTTAAGCGATTTAGAAAAAGTAACCAAACAAGCTAGAGCTATGGTTTCTGTATATGGACTCAACGAAACCATCGGAAATATTACATATTACGATTCCTCTGGCCAGAATGAGTACGGGTTTTCAAAGCCGTATTCGGAACAAACAGCCCAGAAAATTGATGAGGAAATTTCTGAACTCATAGAGAAACAATACCAAAGAGCTTGTGAGCTTTTGAAAGAAAATCAAGAAAAACTTACCGCCTTAGCTGAGCGACTTTTAGAAAAAGAAGTTATATTTAAAGACGATTTGGTGGAAATCTTAGGAGAACGCCCCTTTGAATCTCCGGAAGATTTGGAAAAAAAGACCGAATCTGAAATAAAAGAAGACAAAAGTTAGGTTAATTTGGGTTTATTCGACGGACTTTTTGGGGGTAAAAAACAAAAGGCAAAAAGTAGTCAAAGTCAATATTTGCCCGAAACCAAAGAGCCAGACGAAATAAACTTCGCCCGAAACTTTACTGAAAAAGGAGGGCGATTCATCTTTTGCGAATCCCTAGAAGAAGCCCAGCAGGCCTTTAACTCTATACTTGCCGAACACCAATGGGAAACAGACCGTGTCGCTTGTATTCAAGAAGAATTGGGACAACATTTTAATGTCCAAATCAGTGCAACAGGGAATAAACAAATCCTGAGCGATGCAGCTGTCATGCTCCTGACTTGCGAATACTTGATAGCAAATACCGGTGGCATCATGATTTGTAGTTCTCAAATTCAAAAAATTGCGCTTCCAGAGCTTCCAGAACATCTGATTATTTTTGCCAGTACAGCACAAATTTCTGCTGATGTGAGTGAGGGAATGTCTGCGCTTAAATCTAAATATTTTGAATCTTTACCGACTAATATCACTACCCTAAACCCGAAGCATCCGGATCGAGAATCAGATTTTTTAAGCTACGGCAACAATTCCAAAAACATTTATCTACTCTTAGTAGAGGCCTAAGATGACAGAAAACAGTACAAGAGCTATTTCAGGATTGCTCTACGTTGGGCTCATTCTTGGAAGCCTATTTAGTGGAGAACTCTATTTTAGTGGGGTCATATTTATCTTTTCACTTTTAGTACTTTGGGAGTATTGTCGTTTGAGTGGATTTGCCCCCTATGCTGCCCTGCTGCTATTCAGTGTCCTTTTTGGAGGTAAACTATTGGGGTGGTTTCCAAAAACGATAATAGACCTTTGGATTATAGCCGCTTTGGTTTCGGCTCTTCTTTTAAGTGTAGGGTTATTTAAACCCCGGAAAATTCCTAAGGCAGTATTGGCTGTCTTGGCCGTTTCCTATATCATGGGTGGAAGCCTTGGGATCATGGACCTATATGGTTTTCCACAAGACCCTACTTTTTTAGTGGTTCTAACCTATGGAAGCATTTGGATGAATAATACTTTTGCCTATCTGTTTGGTAAATCTTTCGGCAAAAGACTCTTGGCCCCGAATATTTCTCCAAAAAAATCTTGGGAAGGTTTTTGTGGAGGAGCCATTTTTGCTGTTCTCTTCAGCATACTATACGGTTGGTTTTTAGTGCATATGCCCTGGACTCAAGGACTCGTCTTTGGGTTTTTGGTTGCTGTTTTTGCCACCCTAGGGGATCTGGTTCAATCGCAAATGAAAAGACAAGCTCAGGTCAAGGATAGTGGTTCTCTTTTACCGGGACATGGAGGTTTTTTTGATCGGATGGACAGTATTATCTTTACGGCCCCAGTCATTGCTGGAGTACATATTATTTTTTTCTATGTTTCATAAAGAAGGTTATCAAATCATATTGGTCAGTTTTTTGATCGCAACAGCTATTGCATTAATTACTCAAAACTATGTAGCAAACCCCTATTTACGATGGGGGATCCTAGTGCTGAATTTGGTGTTTATAATTTTAATCCTACAATTCTTCAGAAATCCAAGCCGGAACACCATCCCAGATGTGAATGAAATTATAGCCCCAGTAGACGGAAAGGTGGTGATCATAGAAGAAGTTTACGAAAAGGAATATTTTAAAGACAAAAGACTTCAAGTGTCCATTTTTATGTCACCGATAAATGTACACGTAACCCGCTATCCAATTAGTGGTGAAGTCCTATTCAGCAAATATCATCCCGGCAAATATCTAGTTGCTTGGCACCCCAAATCTTCAGAACTCAACGAACGAACAACCATCGTTGTATCCAATGAAACCACAGGACCGATCCTTTACCGTCAGATTGCAGGTGCTCTGGCTCGCAGGATTGTAAATTACGCCAAAGTAGGCGATCAGGCGCAGCAGGGAGAAGATGCTGGATTTATCAAATTCGGCTCTCGAGTAGACTTATTTCTACCCCTAGATGCAAAAATTAACGTCAGCTTAGACCAACACGTACGTGGAGGCGAACAAAGTATTGCAACGATAGGGAAATAGCTTTAAGAAAGCTGTTCTAATTGCTGCGTTAATACTTCGATCTTTGCTGCTGCATCCTCAGCTTTTTTACGCTCTAATGCTACAACCTTTTCAGGTGCATTGGAGACAAAACGTTCGTTCGAAAGTTTTTTCTGAACACTTGCCAAAAATCCTTTGAGGTAGGATAATTCCTCTTCAATTTTTTGACGTTTTTCTTCCAAACCTTCAGCTTGCTCTAAGGGAATAAAGAAAATTGTTTTATCGACACGAAAGCGGCTTCCACTAGCTCCCTCAGGAATTGGCTCGAATTTAATATCGGACACATAGCCCATTTTTTGGATCAAGCTCTGGTGTGGAAATTCACTAGCGTTGAGTTCGGTATACAAACTTAAGGGCTCTTTAAAACCAATATGGTTCTCCTGTCTTTGCTTCCGCAAGGCAGATATAAGTTCTTGAATCCATTCAAAAGTCTGAATGGAATTGGAATCAAATGACTGTTGTTGAGGCCACTGGCTTACAGTCAGGGCATTTTCGGGAGAACGATCCCGAACGGCATGCCAAAGCTCTTCCGATAAGAAAGGCATGAAGGGATGTAATAATTTAAGATTTTGCTCAAACAATTGAATCAAACGTTCCTGGGTGGGTGCTGCTATAGGCTCTCCAAAGGCCGGTTTTAAACCTTCCAGTAGCCATGAACAGAAGTCGTCCCAAATCAGTTTGTAGATAGCCATCATGGCATCAGAAATACGATACTTATCAAAGTGATCGTTGACGGTCGCTAAAGTTTCCTGAAAACGATTATCATACCAGTCCAGCAGGGCCAGATCCGCTGCCGTACTCGAAGCTTGTGGATCTTCGGTCCATCCTTCTAGTAGGCGATAAGCATTCCAGATCTTATTGGCGAAGTTTTTCCCTTGCTGACATAAACTTTCATCAAAAAGGAGGTCATTTCCTGCCGCCGCACTTAAGAGAAGTCCCACACGAACTGAATCCGCCCCAAAGGAATCTATTAATCCTAGGGCATCCGGAGAATTCCCCAATTGCTTGGACATTTTACGCCCTTGTTTGTCTCGTACCAGTCCCGTTAGATATACCTTACTAAAGGGTTGTTGATCTCGAAATGCATAGCCGGCCATGATCATTCGGGCTACCCAAAAGAATAGGATATCCGGACCTGTCACTAAATCTTGCGTAGGATAATAATAATTGACTTCTGGATTATCTGGATTACGAATTCCATCAAAAACAGAAATAGGCCACAGCCAAGAAGAAAACCAAGTATCCAAAACATCTGGGTCTTGGCGAAGATCTTGGGGAGTTAGTTTAGAGTTTCCAGATTTTATTTGGGCCTTTTCTAGGGCTTGTTGCTCGTTGAGAGCAACAACATAAGCGTCTTTTTGCGTCCCATAATAATAAACAGGGATCCGATGTCCCCACCACAATTGACGTGAAATATTCCAATCGCGGATATTTTCCATCCAGTGGCGATAGGTGTTTTTAAATTTTTCTGGAATTAAAGCCACTTCTCCGTTTTCCATGACAGCCTCCAAAGCGGGTTTGGCAAGATCTTCCATCTTTAAAAACCACTGTTCTGAGATACGAGGCTCTACAACGGCCTTGGTGCGCTCCGAAGTACCCACCTTGTGCCTATGGGGTTCTTTTTTAACCAAAATTCCGTCCGCTTCCAGTGCTTTTGCAATCTCCTTTCGAGCCTTAAAACGATCCATCCCCTCAAAGGATAAACCCTCTGCATTTAAAGTTCCATCGGGATTAAAAATATCGATGAACTCCAACTGATGTTTTTCTCCTAATTCTTTATCATTCGGATCATGAGCGGGAGTAACTTTTAAGCAACCTGTCCCAAATTCTCGATCTACATAAGTGTCGGTGATGATCGGTATTTCTCTATTGGCCAAGGGTACGATGGCTTTTTTTCCGTGGAGATCAAAATAGCGTTCATCCTCCGGATGAATACAGATCGCCGTGTCTCCGAGTAAGGTCTCGGGACGTGTTGTGGCAATGGTTAATGTTTGATCCGAATCAACAATCGGGTAGTTGATATGATATAAAAGCCCGTCTTTCTCTTCATAGATAACTTCTTCATCTGAAAGAGTCGTCTGCGCTTCAGGATCCCAATTGACCATACGGAATCCTTTGTAAATCAGGCCTTTTTCGTGCAGGTCCATAAAGACCTGTAGCACGCTTTCATACATTTCTGGATCCAAGGTAAAACGAGTTCTATCCCAGTCGCATGAACAGCCCAAATAGCGCAATTGTTTTAAAATAACTCCTCCATACTCTTCCGTCCAAGCCCATGCGTGTTTTAAAAACTCATCTCTGCTGAGATCCTTTTTCTCTATACCTTCGCTCTTGAGCTTAGCCACTACTTTTGCCTCGGTAGCAATGGATGCATGATCGGTTCCAGGGACCCAACAAGCATTATATCCCATCATACGAGCCCGGCGTATAAGCACATCTTGAAGCGTGTTATTGAGCATATGCCCCATGTGGAGTACACCCGTTACATTCGGAGGTGGAATGACAATAGTATAGGGCTTCCGACCGTCTGGTTGGGATTTAAAATAAGCTTGTTTTTCCCAATAATCGGACCATTTTTTTTCAACAGTAGCAGCAACAAATTTGGCTGGTATATCCATCCTAAGAGTAATTTGAAAGCCAAAAGTAAGGGGTATTCAGCACAAAAAAAATTTAATCCTAAAGGAATAGAACGAGAATATTCCCTGCTAGCCAAAGGAATAGTATATTTGAATATTGTTGTTTAAATTTTTCGCTATGAAATCTATCCATTTATCATTCTTGACGGTCGTTCTTTTCAGCCTCTTTAGCTTTGAAATTTCTGCTCAGCAAACGGGTCCCCAAATCAGTTTTGAAACCCAAAATCTGGATTATGGTCAAATCGACTATGCTTCTGATGGCGTACGCACATTTGTATTCACCAATACAGGAGATGCACCCTTAAAAATCACCAATGTCAAATCTTCTTGTGGGTGTACCATCCCCAAAAAACCCAAAGCTCCCATAGCTCCTGGAGAAAAGGGAGAAATACAAGTCAAGTATGACACCAAACGCCAAGGACCGTTTAGAAAAACCATTACGGTAAACTCAAATGCTAGCAACCAACCCATTGTAGCATTAAAAATTGGTGGGGTAATTGCAGCTCCGGAGTCAAACTAAAATGCCTCCCTTAAGCGGATCTGGACTTTAAATTCTCGGAATTTCCTTCGGAGAACCAACTGAATTCTTCTACCGGGTTTTTGTTGCAGCAGTGCATTTACTTCTGAAAGTTTCATCTTCTCGGATGGTTTTCCGTTGATTCGGACCAATATATCCCCCGCTAAAATACCCGCATCGGCTGCTGGTGAACCCAAACGAACTTCAGATATTTCGACTAAGGGTCGAAGTTTGTAGGTATAACGTGGCTGAAGAAAGATTTGTTTGCCTTCGAATCCCGATCCATTTTCATTTCCAGAGCTCAATTCGGGATATACCCGTTCCCGAACCAATGCCAAACTACTGTATTGGATCTCCAATCCACTTAAATTATAATAGAAAGGGGCATTTATATTTCTGCGTTCCTTAAGATACACCGCATTCTGCGCATAATCCCAACAGATCCAAAAGCGAGATAATAACTCTCCTCCAATACTCCCCAAACGGTTTCCATTAAAATTGGTAGACCCAAAGTAGGTGGTATCGGGATATGCCACCTTGACCTCTTCCAAAGCCATCCCTGCAAGATTTAAACGCTTGACCTTACCCCTTTTTCCATAGACGTCTCCCGTAATACCTCGTCCTAAAAAGTCCCGAAAGTAAGGGGGCTGTGCAATCATGTGCTGTTGGCCTTCAAAAAGCCATAAAGCGTCACTAGAACCGCTATCCATTAGTGCAATGCCTTGATATTTATCTCCCATTCCTAATTCGACATCGATAGGAATAAATGGTTTTTCGTGAATAAAGCTCAAAGGGTATTTTCTACTTTTCTTAGGGGCTTTAAATGGGCGACTAAAAGGCTCCAAAACCAGTTGCTTTCTTCTGTAGTCTAGGGTTACTCTAAAATTTCGAAGAAAATCAACCCCAATAATACCTCCGATGGCAAGTCCCATACGTTTCGAAAACTCAAAATGAGCAGCGTTGATCCAGAGGACCTCAAAATTTTGAACGGAAAGCTTTTTATAGCGCAACTGATTGCCTTTGGATCGAAATCCAATAAGTTCTGCTGCCCCTCCCAACCCTTGAATACTAATTTTTTCAGCTTTGGATGGATCAAAATTTTGAAGATCCTCCTCATAAAAAACTAATGTTTTACGGACACCGGAATCAAAGATAAAATTGCGTTTAAGGCCATTGAGCTCAAGCGAAAAGACGACCAAATTATTTATCTGTTCAAATGGAATTCGAATTTTTGAATTCCGGCTATGAATCTGCCATTCGGCTGATTGACCCTGAACTATGAATCCAGAAAACCCGAAAAAGACTAAAAGAAAAAAGTTTCTGGGGCGAAACATGCTGCAATTTTGTTTTAAAATAACTAAAAAACTATCAATTTTTAAATTGTCATAAAAAATAGGGAGTAGCATTTACGAAGCTGCTTAATTTTTATCACTTTTGCAGCTGATTTATGCAAACCAAGCCAACTTTAGCACAACGGGCTCAACACCTGCCTTTTTCTCCCATTCGGAAATTAGTCCCATTGGCAGATGCTGCAAAGGCACGTGGAATCGAGGTATTGCATTTTAACATCGGACAACCCGATGTAGCAGCACCGAAAGAAGCCTTGGATCGGGTTCAACAAAGTCATATGGATCTGCTCCCTTATGGCGATTCCCAAGGCCCCCTAAGCTATCGAAAAAAGCTTTGTGACTATTACCAAAACCACGGAGTCCATTTAACCCCTGAAGATATACTGGTTACTACAGGAGCTAGTGAAGCCTTGAGTTTTACGATCAATACGATCTGTGATCCGGACGATGAAATCATCATCCCAGAACCCTTTTATGCGAATTATAACGGGTTTGCCTCTGCCGCCAGTGCGCGAGTAGTTCCGGTAGTTTCTAAATTCGAAAATGGATTTGAACTACCGCCTTTGGAACTGATTGAAAATCATATTGGTCCCAAAACCAAAGCGATATTGCTTTGTAATCCTAATAATCCCACAGGCTACCTCTATCGTGAAGACGAGATCCGAACCCTAGGGGCTATGGCACAGAAGTATAATATCTTCTTAATTGTTGACGAAGTGTATCGCGAATTCATTTATGAAGGCGGGAGTCATTTCTCTGTTTTAGCCGAAGAAGAATGGGCACAAAATGCCATCATGATCGATTCGGTATCCAAAAGGTTTAGTATGTGCGGTGCCCGTGTGGGCTGTTTGGTGAGTCGAAATCATGAATTTTTAAACCTGACCCTCAAATTGGCTCAGTTCCGCTTATCGCCACCCACCTACGCTCTTATGGCGAGTGAAGCTGCCTTGGATGCCCCTGCGAGCTATCTGGAAGATGTTCGACAAGAATATGCCCGTAGAAGAGCAACGGCTATAGAACATTTTGGAGCCATAGCGGGAGTGGAAATTTCAATCCCAAAAGGTGCTTTTTACAGCATCATGAAACTTCCTGTTGCGGATGCAGAGGATTTCTCCAAGTTTTTGCTGACAGATTTCAATCTTGACGGTACCACTTTGATGCTGGCACCAGCCAATGGATTTTATTCGAACTTGTCGCTTGGACGGAATCAAATTCGATTTGCTTTTGTACTGAATTCAGAGAAGATCATCAAAGGGGCTGCTATTATGAAAGCCGCTCTTCAAAGCTACCAAGCTCAGGAAAGTTAGTACCTTGCGCCTATGCAAGAAGAGATATCTTTAAAACCCTTCAACAGTTTTGGACTTGAGATTTCAGCAAATGAACTGATTGAGGTCCACCGAGCCGAAGATTTACCAGAAATACTCGAGCAATCTAAGGACACCCAAACATTGATCTTAGGGGGAGGCACCAATATCTTATTTACTCAAAATTTTGCGGGAAAAGTTCTGAAAATGTGTACGCGAGGGATGGAGATCGTTGAAGAAACAGTTACTTCCGTTTTGATCGAAGTTCAGGCGGGCGAAATCTGGCACGATCTGGTCATGTGGAGCATTCAAAAAGACTTAGGAGGTTTAGAAAATTTAGCCTTGATTCCAGGTTCTGTAGGTGCAGCTCCGATTCAGAACATTGGAGCCTATGGAGTAGAACAAGCTCAGTGTTTTCATTCTTGTACGGTTTGGGATCGAAAAGAACACACATTTCAAAATATCTCCAAACAAGATTGTGATTTTGGGTATCGCAATTCGATATTTAAATCCACCCATAAAAACCGTTATATCATCTGTTCGGTTCGATATCGCCTCCAAAAAAAACCGCATCAATTGGAGCTTTCTTATGGAGGGCTTGCAAAAGTTGTATCCCAATCCTCTCCCACGATTAGAGATGTAGCTCAAGCAGTTATCCAAATCCGAGAAAGTAAACTTCCTAACCCTGAGGAATTAGGAAATGCGGGAAGTTTTTTTAAAAATCCAATTATAACAGAAAAAGAGCTTGGGGCCATTCAGAAAACTTATCCTGAAATCCCCACCTATCCGAATACAACTGGAAAAGTTAAAGTTCCTGCAGCTTGGTTAATCGACACTCTTGGATGGAAGGGCTACCGCAAAGGAGACGCTGGAGTTCACAAAAATCAAGCTTTAGTTTTGGTCAATCATGGGAAGGCTCGAGGATACGAAATCCAACAATTATCGGAAGCCATTCAGAAAGATGTTTTGGATCATTTTGGTATCTCCTTAATCCCTGAAGTAAATATCCTCTAATTTACTCTTTGTTTTTCGAGTCTATGGTTATGGTTACCGGACCATCATTTTGAGAACTCACCTGCATATCTGCACCAAAGACACCTGTTGCGACCCGGTTGGAAAGTTTGATTGCGGCCTGCTCCACAAAATATTCATACAAGGGAACCGCATGGGCATGACCTGCGGCTCGAACATAGGAAGGACGGTTGCCTTTTTTAGTCGCAGCAAATAAAGTAAACTGACTGATCACCAACAACTCCCCTTCTATATCGAGTAGAGAACGATTCATCTGACCTGCATCGTCACTAAAAATACGTAACTGGGTTAGCTTGCGGAGCAACCAATCGGCATCCTCCTGATCATCGGCATCCTCTACTCCCAAAAAAACAATTAATCCCGGACCTATAGATCCAACTGTGGTAGCATCTACTTCTACCTTTGCCCATCGCACTCTTTGTATAACTACACGCATATATGCTTATCGGTATTGAGAATCGTCTTCCAATAATTGCAAATAACTACGGTAACGAGACCCCGCAATTTCTCCTCGATCAACAGCATCTTTCACCCCACATTGAGGCTCGTGAACATGTCTGCAATTATGAAACTTGCATTGACTTAAATATTGCTCAAACTCAACAAAATATGGCCCAATTTCTTCTGGCTCCATGTCCACTATCCCAAATCCCTTGATCCCGGGGGTATCAATAATCCTACAGGCGTCTGGTAAATCAAACATTTCTGCAAATGTTGTGGTATGTTGCCCTTGCTGATGTTGTTCAGAAATTGCTGCGGTTTTGAGATTCAAATTGGGAGCAATGGCATTGATTAGAGTTGATTTGCCCACACCACTATGACCCGAAAACATACTGACTTTGTTGCGCATTAAATTTCTAATCTGATCTACCCCTTCTTGATTTAAGGCTGAAATGGAATAACAATCATACCCAATGGATTGATAAAGCTCCTTTAAGTCTTCTAAAGTTTCTTTTTCAGCGGTCGAATAGGTATCTAATTTGTTAAACACAAGAACCGCAGGAATCTGGTAAGCTTCGGCAGTTACTAAAAAGCGATCAATAAAAGCCGTAAAAGTAGGCGGGTTATTAAGGGTAATGAGTAAAAAAACCTGATCGATATTTGCCGCAATGATATGCGTCTGCTTGGAGAGATTTACAGATTTACGGATGATGTAGTTTTCGCGAGGCAGTACATCCGTAATAATGCCTTCCGTATCATTTTCAAACGCAATCATAACCCGATCGCCTACAGCCACAGGATTGGTGCTTTTGATCCCTTTGAGACGCAGGCGTCCTTTGATACGACATTGCACCCATTGTTCCTGGGTTTTAACGGTATACCAGCTTCCTGTAGAGCGATAAACGATGGCAGATGTTTCGGCTTTCATTTAAACCTACAAATTAGGGATATAATTTAGTCTTTAGCAAAACTAAACACATGTGATTTTTTAACTTTGCAGCAAAATTAATTCCCTTGAAGAAAACCCTCTTAATGATTTTGGATGGCTGGGGTAACAGTCCCGATCCAAAAGTATCCGCAGTAGAACAAGCAAAAACCCCTTATATAGACCAGTTATATAACGATTATGCTCATGCCGAACTCCGCACCGACGGAGGTTTTGTTGGGCTTCCAGATGGGCAAATGGGCAATAGTGAAGTGGGGCATATGAACTTAGGCGCGGGACGAATCGTATACCAAGACTTGGCCAAAATCAGTTTAGCCTTTTCGGAAGGAAGCATACGGGAGAACGAAAATTTACAGAAAGCCTTTGCCACAGCAAAAGAACAAGGTTCTACTCTACATTTTTTGGGCTTGGTTTCTGATGGAGGTGTTCATGCCCATATCGATCATTTGGAAGGATTTTTAGACCTAGCTCAGGCGGCTGAACTCCCTAAAGTAAGTGTTCATGCTTTTTCTGATGGTCGAGATGTAGATCCTAAATCCGGAGCTCAATTCATCGAAAGACTGCAAAATAAATGTACCCAAACAGGGGCTCAATTAGCCTCGGTAACCGGACGCTATTTTGCCATGGATAGAGACCAACGCTGGGAAAGAACTCAAAAGACCTACGATGCCTTGATCCATGGAACGGGGCAGCTCACCACGGATTTTGTTCAGGCCATAGAAGAGCAGTATAACCAAGGGGTAACAGATGAATTTTTAGAACCTTTAATAGCCCAATCGCCCGAAGGTAAGCCCCTTTCCATCATTCAAGAAAACGATGTGGTCATCTTTATTAATTTTAGAACCGACCGAGGGAGACAACTGACAAAAGCACTTACTCAAACCCCGATCGAGGGAACCTCCATGAAGCCCGTAAAGGTTCATTTAGCAACCTTGACCAACTACGACGCCTCGTTTACAGCTGTGGATGTATTGTTTGATAAAGAAAACCTTGTGGACACCTTAGGGGAAACCCTCTCTAAAGCCGGAAAAACTCAAATTCGAATTGCAGAAACCGAAAAATACCCACACGTAACCTTTTTCTTTAACGGAGGTAGAGAAGAACCTTTTACAGGAGAAGAACGCATTCTATGCCCATCTCCAAAGGTGGCTACTTATGATTTGCAACCCGAAATGAGCGCTTATGATTTGCGTGATGCCCTACTTCCAAAAATTCAGGAAGCATCAGCAGACTTTATTTGTTTAAACTTCGCCAACCCTGATATGGTAGGACATACAGGGGATTTCCAAGCAGCTGTAAAAGCTTGTGAAACCGTAGACAACTGCGCAGAAACAGTCATAGAAGCTGCTCTAGCTGCAGGATATAGCACCTTGGTCATTGCCGACCATGGGAATTGTGAAACCATGCAAAATCCAGATGGAAGCCCACATACTGCACATACCACAAATCCAGTACCTGTGATTTTGGTAGAAGCCGAAAAACGTTCCATAGCCTCTGGAATTTTGGGGGATATTGCTCCTACCATTTTAGACCTTATGGGAGTAGAACAACCTCAAGCCATGACACAAAAGTCTTTATTGGTGAAAAATGTGTAAATTATACTGACTAAATATATCCCTATGCGAATTCGCCTCCTTTCAACGCTTGTGCTTCTATCCTTGGTTTTTGCCTGTAAGCAAAATCCTCAATCGGCATTGCCAACTTTAGCAGAAACAACAGAAGGCGAAACCATCTATTTAGGCACAATCACCAAAGGGAACTTAAATAACAATACCTATACGCCTTGGTTTGAACCGGCCTATGAAAATTTTCAGGTCCCAGAAGAATGGATCAAACAACATAAACCTCTGGCCAAAAAGCTAGAATTTATCATTCTTATGGGTACTTGGTGTTCCGACTCTCAAAGAGAAGTTCCGGGAATGATCCGTTTGATTGAAGCATTAGACAGAGATGACCAACTGAAAATTTATGCTTTAGACGAATTCAAACAATCGGAGGGAGGCATCGAAAAAACTTGGAATGTAGAACAAGTTCCTACCCTGATCGTTCTTGATAAGGGCGAAGAGTTAAACAGGATAGTCGAATTTCCATTAGATACACTTGAAGAGGACTTGGGGAGCATTCTTCGAAAAGAACCTTATAAACACGCCTACGCGCTCGATTAAATGTCAAAAATCGTACTCAAAAACGCTGAAGAAATAGCGTTGATTCGAGAAAGTGCTCTGATTGTTTCCAAAACCTTGGGAATGCTAGCTTCAGAGATTAAACCTGGAATTAGTGCTTTAGAATTAGACCAATTAGCCGAAACTTTTATTCGAGATCATGGAGCAGAACCCGGATTTTTAGGGCTTTATGACTTCCCTAATACACTATGCATGAGTCCTAACGACCAAGTAGTGCACGGAATTCCAACAGCTAAGCCACTCGAATCTGGAGATATTATCTCCATAGACTGCGGAGCCTTAAAAAATGGTTTTTATGGGGATCATGCCTACACTTTTGCCGTTGGAGAAATAGCTGAAGAAACTCAAAAATTACTCGATGTCACTAAGGCCTCGCTCTACAAAGGAATTGAAGCATTTGTGGCAGGAAACCGAGTGGGAGATCTGGGCTTCGCCGTCCAACAGCATACAGAAGCAGAAGGCTATGGAGTGGTTCGCGAATTGGTAGGACACGGGCTAGGGGCCAGCATGCATGAAGGACCCGAAATCCCCAATTATGGCAGAAGAGGCCGGGGTAAAGTATTCCTCGAAGGGATGGTTATAGCTATTGAACCCATGATAAACATGGGAACACATAGGATTATTCAAGAAAAAGACGGCTGGACCATCCGAACAGCCGACCGTAAACCCTCAGCGCATTTCGAACACGATGTTGCGCTGATCGATGGAAAACCGCGCTTGTTATCTACCTTTGATTATATCTATGAAGCCCTTGGAATATCGTCTGTGGAAGAAGACCCCTTTCGGTTTGAAGCTTAAGCTATGAAATGGATTCTCAATCTTTTTCCAAGACCCCTATTAATTCGCTTGAGTATACTTTTCAGACCGCTGTTGGATCTGTTCTTTAGAGGAAATCGATTTACCGATCCTATCAATCAAAAATCCTACCGAAAATTTTTAGACTACGGCTACCACAACATCCGTAAAAATGTTCTCTGCCCGGGAACTCTTTCTTTGGAAAGACATCGACTGTTATGGTTGTATTTGTCCCGTAAAACCACTCTTTTCGATCAATCACTTCGGGTACTTCATGTGGCCCCAGAGCAAGCCTTTTACAAAGCTTTTAAAGCCATCCCCCAATGGGACTACACTACAACAGACCTCCACTCTCCCCTAGCCGACGTTCGGGCCGATCTGTGCAACTTACCCTTCGACTCTGAATCCTTTGATTTGGTGATATGCAACCATGTTTTAGAGCATATCCCAGATGACCTTCAAGCCATAAAAGAAATCTTTAGAGTTCTCACTTCTGGTGGACAAGCAATTTTACAAGTTCCTTTGGAACAAGAACGTGAACATACCTTTGAGGATGATCGTATTACGGATCCTCAAGAACGCGCTCGAATTTTCGGTCAATACGACCATGTACGCATCTATGGGAAAGATTATTTTAAGCGTTTAGAATCGGTTGGATTTAGATCTCAACCGATTGATTATACGGCCGAACTATCACCTTCCGAAATAGAGCAGTATGCTCTTCCCAAGGGAGAATGGATCCCCTGGGTACAAAAAGGATAAACCTATATCCGCAAAGTATCCCTAGGCTTACCGATTCCAGTAGAGCATAAGATTTAGAAGTTTAAGCGCTAAAAATAAAATCCTAGTCTTCAAAATCAAGACTCAATTGCGCCTATTTATTCCAACCTTGCGATGGAATTTGCAGCAGTTGGTCTCCTTCAGCCACAATCCATAAAGCTTCTAAGCTTGAATCCTCTTCAATAAGCTGCTGTCCTTTTTCTAATGGAAGAACCATCAATGCTGTAGCCCAAGCATCGGCTACACTACAGCGAGGGGCCAGTACAGACACACTCAAAATGGTGGAAAGGGCAGGTTTTGCTGTTTTGGGGTCTATGGTATGCACATAATAGGCACCCGTTATGGAGTCGATCCGGAACTTTCGATAATTTCCGGAAGTTGCCATAGCACCCGTCCCTAAATCTAAGGTTTGAATAAAAGCCCGGTATTTTTCTTGTTTGGGATCATCTATAGCTATTCGCCAAGGTTTATTGGATTTGGGGCTACGACCCCGAGCCCGAATTTCTCCTCCGATTTCGATGAGATAATTTTCTACTTCTTGAGCTTCAAACCAGTCGGCCACTACATCGACCGCATAGCCTTTGGCAACGGCATTAAAGTCTAATGCCATATTAGGGGCTTGCTTAAAGAGCCAGCCAGGTGCATTTAATTTGATTTTTTCAAAGCCAACCAGTTGCTTTAGGCTATCGATTTGTGCATCACTTAGGTTATTTATGCCTTCTTTACTTCCAAATCCGTAGGCTTCAACCAAAGGACCTACTGTGGGGTCGAAAGCTCCTTGAGAATTCTTCCATACGGTCTGAGATAGTTGGTATACCTTTTGGAAATGGAAATCGATCTGGAGAGAATCCTGTGCTCTGTTAAACTGGGAAATAAGCGAATTCGGAATATAGGTGGACATACTATTATTGAGGCTATCATAAATAGCATCCAAAGCCTGTTCTACTTGAAGTTGATCGGGGCTGCTCCCTTGATAAGTAATCTGATAGGTGGTTCCAAAAACCGGTCCCCCCAGTTGATGTGTCGAAGATTTTTGACAGCTCAAAATCAGCGGGATTAGGATCCCAATTAGCCTATAGTATTTCATTTAAACCCGTAAAATTTATGGCCATAGCTTCCGATTTCGACAAGGGTAGTTCATAGTTCTCAGCACGTGCAAAGCCTACCCCTGCATACCAGACTTTGGCATTATACTTTTGAGCATGCGAAGTGATTTTATCCATCAATTCAGGGTCATAGGTTTTTGGATTCTTAGGATATACACATCCTTTCACCACAACAAAATGAAGCTTTTTCTGTTTTAAGCAAACAAATTGTGGATCCTTTTTTAAGTCTGAACTGATGGAAAGAACTTCGAAGCCTTCGGCCTCCAAATGATCACCCACTTCTTTCATAGCCATTTGATGGAGCTCCTTTTCAGTAATCTCTTGAGGTGTCATCTTTTTCTGTTTTTTTACAAAGAAAGAAAATGTAATGCAATCAAAACCAAAATCCTGATCCCATATTGGAAACGAACAGCTAAAAAAAATCCCGCCAAATGGCGGGATCTAGATTATTATCCTCCGAAGTCGTCGAAACGAACATTCTCAGGTGGGATTCCAAAATCATCTGCCATTTTTTCAACGGCTTGGTTCATCAATGGAGGTCCACAGAAATATACTTCAATATCTTCTGGAGTATCGTGTTGGGACAAATAGTTGTCGATCACTACTTGGTGCACAAATCCTGTAAATCCGTCACCTTCCCCATCTAAACCGTCTTTAGCTTTCCAGTTATCTTCTTCCAAAGGTTCTGAAAGAGCGATATAAAACTTAAAGTTTGGAAAATCTCTTTCTAAAGCTCTGAAATGCTCAGTGTAGAACAATTCACGCTTGGAACGACCACCATACCAGAACGTAACTTTTCGACCGGTTTGAAGCGTTCTAAAGAGTTCATACAAATGCGAACGCATGGGTGCCATACCAGCTCCACCTCCAACATAAAGCATCTCAGCTTCTGAATGATTGATGAAAAATTCACCATAAGGTCCAGATATAGTTACTTTATCTCCAGGCTTTTTAGAAAAGATATAAGAGGAAGCAACTCCTGGATTGACATCCATCCAATTGTTTTTATTCCGATCCCATGGTGGGGTAGCAATCCGCACATTGAGCATAATTTCACGCCCTTCTGCTGGGTAAGAGGCCATAGAATAGGCACGCTCAACCGTTTCAGGGTTTTTCATGGTCAAAGGCCATAGATTGAATTTATCCCATTCCAGTTTAAACTTATCCGGTTCTCCAGGATGTTCTTCCGGGTGAGCAGAAATATCGATGTCCTCGTACTTCACTTCGCACTGAGGAATTTCGATCTGAATATACCCCCCAGCTTTATAGTCCATCGCTTCTGGAATTTCGACTACAAATTCTTTGATAAATGAGGCGACATTCCAGTTACGAACCACTGTTGCTTCCCACTTTTTGATTCCGAAAACTTCTTCAGGTACTTCGATAACCATGTTTTCCTTCACCTTAACCTGGCATCCTAAACGCCATCCTTCGGCCACTTCTTTTCGGGTGAAGTGTGGGGCTTCGGTCGGTAGAATTTCTCCTCCCCCTTCGATAACACGGCACTTGCATTGGATACATGTACCTCCTCCTCCACAAGCGGAAGGCAAGAAAATTTTATTGTTCCCTAAGGTTCCCAAAAGGGTCCCACCTGAGGAAACTTCGATATCGTTTTCTCCATTGATTAGAAGCGAAACAGGTCCCGAGGGTAATAATTTCGCTTTGGCCCCTAACAACACTCCAACCAACAAAAAGGTAACGACTAAAAATACTACTACACTAGCTACAATTACACTTATATCCATCTCTAAAGGCTTATAATTTAATTCCCATAAAACTCATAAACCCAAGGGCCATAAGTCCAGTTATTATAAAAGTAATTCCAAGACCACGCAAAGGTGCAGGAACATTGGAATAGGTTATTTTTTCTCGTATGGCTGCAATAGCGATAATGGCTAAGAACCATCCGATTCCGGAGCCAAAACCATACACAGCGCTTTCTCCTAGGCCAGCAAAATCTTTTTGTTGCATGAATAAAGATCCTCCAAGAATAGCACAGTTAACGGCAATTAAAGGAAGAAAAATACCCAAGGCACCATAAAGGGCCGGAGCAAATTTTTCTACGATCATTTCAACTAATTGTACCATAGAAGCAATGACCGCAATAAACATGATAAAGCTCAAAAAGCTTAAGTCGATAGAAGCATAGCTGGGATCCAACCATTGAAGGGCTCCCGGACGGAGCAAATACGTATCTAATAGGAAGTTGATCGGAACAGTTATCGCCAATACAAAAATAACGGCTAAACCAAGTCCTACAGCTGTTTTTACAGTTTTTGAAACCGCTAAATAGGAACACATCCCCAAGAAATATGCAAAAATCATATTCTCAATAAAGATGCTTTTAACAAAAAGATTGATATAGTTTTCCATGGGTGGGGATTAGTTTTTTTCGATTAGGTTACGGTTGCGCGATCTTTGAAGCCAGATGAATATCCCGACGGTGATCAATGCCATGGGCGAAAGGAGCATAAGTCCATTATTTACATATCCCATTTCATATAAAGCATCTGGAATCACTTGGAATCCAAAGAGTTTTCCTGAGCCTAACAACTCTCTAAAGAAGGCAACTACAATAAGGATAAATCCATAGCCTGCGGCATTTCCAATACCATCTAAAAAGGATTTCCATACACCATTACCCAAAGCAAAAGCTTCTAAACGTCCCATAACGATACAATTGGTAATGATCAGTCCAATAAAGATGGATAGTTCTTTACTTACATCGTAAGCAAAAGCTCGAAGGACTTGATCGACTAAGATCACCATAGAGGCAACAACAACCAATTGGACGATGATTCGAATCCGGTTGGGAATCAAGTTTCGTAGAAGCGAAATAATCACGTTACTTGCAGCCATAACTGCCATCACGGAAATACTCATCACTACGGCAGGTTTCAATTGAACCGTAATCGCTAAAGCAGAACAGATACCTAATACCTGAACCGTAATTGGATTATTATCATCCAAAGGATCGGAGAGTAATGCTCTGTTTTTCTTAGAAAAGAGGGGTTCTTTGTCTTTGTTTACAAAGAGAACCGATGGTTTTTGAGTTTCTGATGCCATAGGGTATTAGTTTAAAGCCACTAAGGATTGAGATTCTTTTTGAAGATAGGGTAGATAGTGCTGAAGACGCTCGGTAATCATAGCCGTTACTCCGTCTCCTGTAATGGTAGCTCCGGAAATTGCATCGACTTCATGATCTTCTTTATCTAGTCCTTGCGGATCGTTATTGGTTTTAGAAACAGCGATCCCCATTAGTTTTCCATTAGAATCGAAAACTTTTTCGTCTACGAAGCGTTCTTGAAACCACGCCTGGGTAATTTCTGCACCCAGACCGGCCGTTTCTCCTTTATGATCAAATACAGCTCCTTTGATGGTATTGCGATCATCTTTAAGAGCAACATAGCCCCAAATGGCATCCCAAAGCCCCGCTCCTCTCAGCGGAATGATATAGTAGCTTTGATCGCCCACGGCTGCAATGTAAAGTGGAAAGCGTTGTTCTTGGACCGGCTTTTTAAGTTCGGTATTCAATTTTACTTCAAAAGCATCTGTATTGGTATCAATTGATCCATCAGCTGTTAGTGATATGGCTTGTTGAATGTATTCTTTGTACTTGGCCTCTGCTTCCTCTCGGGAAACTTCGATTCCAATGGTAGAAAGAATATTTTGCATTTTCTCTTTTCTGACGTTGTCCGCTTGTCGAGCTTTTAGGCTACTGGCTGTAAATGCCAAACTGGAAGCTACCACAAATACCATGATGGCTGCGAATAGAAAAGTATAAGCGTTACTATCTCGGTTCATAAATTATGCCGTTTTAAGTTGAGCAGAAGCCCATCGTTTTTTTCGTTTACTAATATTGCCTTCAACTACGTAGTGGTCAATGGTAGGTGCAAATACGTTCATTAATAGAATGGCGAGCATGACTCCCTCTGGATAAGCAGGATTAAATACTCGGATCAGAATACAAAAGACTCCAACCAAAAAGCCATAGATCCATTTTCCTTTCTGCGTTTGAGCAGCAGAAACAGGATCGGTAGCCATAAATACAATTCCAAAAGCGAATCCTCCTACAACTAAATGGTTCATCCAGGAAAAGCTCATCAGTGCATTGGCTCCCCAAAGGTTAAATAAAAACCCTACTAAAGCAGCACCAAGAACGCCTCCAACCATAATTCTCCAACTGGCAACTCCTGTAGCAATCAATACTAAAGCACCTGCAAGCACCCACAGGGTAGATGTTTCAGCAATTGAACCGGGAATAGCTCCTTGAAACATTTCAAACATACTGTAGTTGACTTGTCCACCAGCGGCAAGAGTTCCCAAAATAGTTTCTCCCGAGATTCCGTCAACTGCACCAGCCTCAGAAACCCATACTTTGTTTCCCGACATATAAGTAGGATAGGCAAAGAATGCAAAAGCTCGAGCCGTCAGCGCCGGATTAAGAATATTCATTCCCGTTCCTCCAAAGGCTTCTTTGGCGATCAAAACAGCAAAGGCTACTGAAAGAGCTACCATCCAAAGTGGAATATCCACAGGCATAATCATAGGAATTAAAAGTCCTGTGACTAGATATCCCTCGTTAACCTCGTGTCCTCGATAAATTGCGAAAGCAAATTCTATCGCTAGACCTACGATATAGGATACAGCAATCATAGGCACTATTTTCCATGCTCCATGGATAAAAGCGTCTAAAAATGTAAACGTTTCACCTGTTTGGCTGTAGTATTGATAACCGGTATTGTAGATCCCATAAACCAATGCAGGTAAAAGGGCGATAATTACAGTAACCATCGTTCTTTTCAGATCCACGGCATCCCGAATATGAGCTCCTTTTTGTGTGGTATGATTGGGAACAAACAAAAAGGTATCAAAAGCGTTGATCGCTGGGGCAAATTTTTCTAATTTTTCCCCTTTAGCGAAAGGCTTTTTTAGGGTGTCTAAACGATTTCTTAAGAATTCCATCTTCAATTTTTTTTATCCTACTTCCTTAATCATTAATTCTATCCCTTTGCGAATAATTTCTTGTGCTTCAATTTTAGAAGTATTCGCATAGTCTATCAGCCCAAAATCTTCCGAAACTACTTCGTAGATTCCTAAGGCTTCCATTTTCTCAATATCCTCTACCATACATGCTTTTAACAATTGCATGGGGTAGATATCCATTGGAAATACTTTTTCCATTTCTCCTGTCACTACCAAGGCTCTTTCCTCTCCGTTTAGGTTGGTATCCACTTCGTATCCTTTTTTTCCAAACAACCAGGATAAGGAAGTGTTTGACAAGCTGGGAATATGGTTCCCTACAAAGGGTAACCACCCAAACATTCGGTAGTGATTTCCTTCCGGAATTACCGAAACTAAATTGTTATAAAAACCGATATGCCCATCGGAGGCAATTGCTGTACCTGTAAGAACGTTTCCGTTAATGACGCGTACAGGACGACTGGTATCCATTTGGGCAATATCTAATAAGGGAGCGATCTCAGCCCCAATTTTAGTTTGAAAATACTGGGGTGCTGCAACTGCATTTCCTGCGATAGCTACAGTGCGTTGTCCATCATATATACCCGTTTCAAAGAAGCGACCAATATTAACTACATCCTCAGGTCGTACTACCCATACGCGATCTCCAGAATTTATGGGACATAATTTCTGAATTTGGACACTAGGGTCTCCCGCTGGATGCGGTCCTTTTACAGAAATGGGTTTTACATTTTGTACCTCTGTAAAGAAGCCTCCAAAACTGTTGTCATAGGTCAAAAAAACCGATCCATCAGTAAGTTTGGTCAATACGTCTACACCCGCTTGAAACTCTGCCTTGTTGTTTTTAAGCAAAAACTCAAAATCAACATCTAGAGGAGCTGTGGCATAAGTGGACACCAAAATAGCTTGTGGCTTGTCGTCCGGATTAGCGACAACATCGTAGGGACGTTGCTTGATAAACGGCCAACATCCAGAAGTCAACAGCAGATCGATAATTTGTTCTCTGGAACTGCGATTTTCTGCACTGACGTTATGTTTTTGTTGACGACTACCTTCAGCTGCAATTACGACCTTAAGAATTTTGCGCTTGGCTCCACGAACAACGGCCTGTACCACTCCGGAGACTGGACTAACAAATTGGATACGAGGATCCTTCTTATCGAAGAAAATAGGAGTTCCTTGAGCTACTTGATCTCCTTCCCGGACAGCAAGTTTGGGCGTTGTAGCGAAAAAGTCATCAGGTTGTAGCGCATAAGTCTTGGAAGGTTCTGCTACATTAAGGATTTTTTCAGCCTGACCCCTAAGCTTCAGTTGGGCACCTCTACGGATGCGGATGTCATTGGACATAAAGCTTTGTTTATTTTTTTTCTAAAATCACGCAAATTTAAGCATTGGTTCCTACATTCTAAAGTTTAGACTCCATGGATTTCGACTATTTATATCGGTTCTAAATAAATAATCTGGTCGAATTTAGTTTCTTTGGGTAATGATTCATCGATTTTGGTTTTGTAGTCTTTTTTTTGTGGGCCTCGGCCAGGTTTTTGGGCAAAATTTTCCCCAACAAACACCGGCTCATATACAGTCTGTATTTTTTGAGGTCGCTGGTCAGATGGACCCTTTCCCTATTTTGGAAGCCAATGAGATCGCTACTTTACACTTTGACGACCTCCAAGCTCAAGAAACGGATTATTTCTACACCATCCGATATTTTGATCACGATTGGACACCCTCTCTTTTATTTGAGAACGAGTACTTACAGGGACTTGCTCAAAATCGAGTATCCGAATTCACCAATGCGGTAAATACGCTTCAGCCCTACACCCATTATACCATCCAAATCCCTAATGAGGAATGCAAGCCACTGCTGAGCGGCAATTATCTTATCGAGGTAGAAGACATCGATGGAAACATCATTTTTTCCAGACCTTTTGCTATCGCCCAAAATCGAGTGAGTGTGGCCGGTGGCGTATACAGGAGTGTAGATTTAGAAAAATTTCAGACCCATCAAAGACTCCAACTGAGCATTCGGGCTTTAGACCGTCCGATCCGGCAGCCCGAAGAGCGCCTTCATGTTTATGTTGTTCAGAATAAAAGGTGGGATAAAATTCAAGGTCCCATTCCCATTCACTTCAACCGAGGGATGCAGATCGATTTTCGTTTAGACCCAAGCCTTAGTTTTAATGGAGAAAATGAGTTTTTATTTGTGGACACCAAAGATGTCAGAGTTCCAGGGCCACAAACCGCTTTTGTAGAACGCGAAGATTTGTACATAGCCCACCTCCATCCAGACCCATTTCTCGCCCAAAGTCCCTACACATGGACAGGAGACATCAATGGAAGATTTATGATCACCACCCTTCAAGACTACGGATACAGACACCATATTGCCGACTACAGCTGGGTCCATTTCAGCTATATTGCTCCTCCCCCCAATACGAACGACCGCATTTATGTACTCGGACATTTTAACGCTTTTCAACCGGCCCCAGCCTATGAGATGCTTTACAATCCCGACAGCAGTACCTATGAAGCCTATGTCCGCCTAAAACAAGGGCTGTATAATTATCAGTATTTTCTACAAAACGATCTCTCTCCCGATAGGATTACACCGCTTTCGGGTCAACATGCTCAAACCGAAAATGAATACACGGTCTTGGTATACTATAAAGGTTTTGGTGACCTAAATGACGCTCTGATTGCTGTTCAAAGCTTCAGCAGCTTTGATTTATTGAACTAAACCTCTTCAAATTAGGTGCAATGGGTAATTTTCCATATCTTTAAATGGATTATGATTCAACAAGTTACGAGAGGTATTAAAATATCTGTTCAGGCAGATTATGAGGGGAGTTTTTTAAAAGACTATGTCCTCCACTATGCCTTTGTGTATAAAATTACCATTGAGAATCAAAGTAAAAACGCGGTTCAGCTTCTTACCCGTCATTGGAAAATTAAAGAAGCCCTCAATCCCACCCAGTATGTCAATGGCGATGGTGTTGTAGGGAAAAAACCCATTTTACAACCGGGAGAATCTCATTCCTATCAATCGGGATGCTTACTTACCACTCCGGTTGGATCCATGCAAGGCACTTACATCATGATCGACTTTAGCCTAGCCAAAAAATTCCATGTGGAGATTCCCATTTTTAAGTTAAATGCTCCGCATATTCTGAATTAATATCTCCGGTTAATCTTCTACAGAAAATCTTTAAATTGGTCCATAAAATTGATCGTTTATGGCTAATTCTTGTTTTAAAGTTCCGTATCCCGTTAATGAACCCGTTCGTTCTTACACCCCTAACAGCACTGAAAAAGAAGCTGTTTTAGAAACCTATCGAAAGCTGTATGGACAGTCCAAGGAGGTCCCACTCCGCATCCATGGAAAGGACATCAAGACAGGTGATTTGGGAACTATGCATCCTCCCCACGACCACAAGCATCAACTTGGGGTCTATCATAAGGCACGTCCAGAGGATGTAAAGCTGGCGATTGATAGTGCTTTAGCTGCACGTTCGCAATGGAGCACGATGGACTGGAGTGCCCGAGCCAGTATTTTTCTTAAAGCTGCGGCATTGGTTGCTGGGCCCTACAGAGATATCATTAATGCCAGCACCATGTTGGCACAGTCCAAGACCATTCATCAGGCGGAAATAGATGCTGCTTGTGAGTTTGCTGACTTTTTAAGATTTAACGCCTATTATCTTCAAGAAATTTATGAGCAACAACCCGATAGTGACGACGGCATTTGGAATCGACTTTCCTACCGACCTCTAGAAGGATTTGTGTACGCGGTTTCGCCTTTTAATTTTACAGCCATTGCAGGAAATCTCCCAGCGAGTGCCGCACTTATGGGGAATGTAGTAGTTTGGAAACCCAGCGATCATCAAGTTTTTTCGGCCCAAGTGGTTATGGAGATTTTTGAGGAAGCTGGAGTTCCTCCCGGAGTCATCAATATGGTGATGGGAGATCCCGAAATGATTACCAATATTGTCTTGGACACTCCAGAATTTGCTGGAATTCACTATACCGGATCAACTGCAGTTTTTAAGGATATTTGGACCAAAATCGGGAGTAAGATCCACCAGTTTAAATCTTATCCACGTATTGTAGGTGAAACCGGAGGGAAAGATTTTATTATTGCGCATCCCTCTGCTAAGCCTTTGGAAGTGGCAGCGGCTATCATTCGGGGTGGTTTCGAATTCCAAGGGCAAAAATGTTCTGCTGCATCACGGGTATATTTACCGGCCTCCATTGCCCCACAGATTATAGAACACACCCAAAAGATGATGGCCGAGATTCAAATGGGAAGTCCGGAAGATTTCGAAAATTTTGTCACTGCAGTCATTCATCAAGGAGCTTTCAACCGATTGAAAGACGCTATAGAAAGCATTCGAAAATCGGATGAGGCCACCATACTGGCTGGAGGAAACTGTGATGACAGCAAAGGATATTTTGTAGAACCGACGCTTGTACAGACCACTAACCCACATTTTTTCTCTATGGAAACAGAATTGTTTGGGCCTCTAGTTACTGTATATGTATATGAGGATAAAGATTGGAAAGAGACATTAGAGCTAATCGATCGGACCTCCGAATATGCACTTACAGGAGCTGTGTTTTCTCAAGATCGTTATGCCCTGGAAGAAGCCTTAGGAGCTCTAGAAAACAGTGCTGGAAACTTTTATTTGAATGACAAGTGTACAGGGGCCGTTGTTGGACAACAACCCTTTGGAGGTGCTCGAGGTTCGGGAACCAATGATAAAGCAGGCTCCGTATATAATTTGTTACGTTGGGTTTCCCCGCGTCTGATCAAAGAAACATTTGTCCCGGCTCAAGATTTTAAATATCCATTTTTAGGATAATTTTCACATCAACATGTTTAATTAATAATTAAATTGTACACCACCCAATATAGCCCAAAATGAATTTACAAACCTTTTTTTGCTGTCTTCTATGTAGTCTTGGTACATGGGTGATGGCACAACAAAGCTCCTATCGCGTCACTAAAGAGTATGATGAACGGGGGCAATTGATTCGGTACGATTCTGTTCGTACTTCCAGTGGGGGTCACTATTATAGTTTTCAACAGAGCGGACCCCATATGAATTCTAAGTTTAAAGGTCGTTTTCATATAATGACTGATTCGATCGGAGTCGTTTCTATTGACTCTACCCTAGCTGGAGCCCTAAGGTCTTCTGGAAAATGGAGTGTTTCCCCCAAGATTTTTATCCAACACTGGGACGATAGTGATAGCCTAAGTATTGAAATGCAACATATGGATTCTCTGATGCGATGTCAAATGAAAGCCATGTTTCAAGAACTGGATGCTGTTTTTAACCCTTGTAAGGAAAAGAAACAAAAGACCGAATAACATTACCCCATCGGAAGGTAAACCACTTGTTTGGTTTCGAAAAAGGGTTCCTGAAAAAACTCGGGAATGGGATAACATTTGGCTTTAGGAAAGGGTTTAAGTTCTTCTTCCAGATCCCCTCCCTTGAGATATAGAATACCATTAGAAAGGCTGTGATCAGAAGCTGGTTTGAACTTGTCCGCTATCCAAGGAACAAATCGTTCCATCCGAGTAACAGCTCTACTGACAACAAAATCAAAGGTTCCAGTAACATCTTCTGCCCGTTTATGCTGTGCTACTACATTGTTGATTTCTAAGGCTTTTGCAACTTCCTGAACAACCTTTATTTTTTTACCGATACTATCGACCAGTTTAAACTTTGTTTCTGGAAATAAGATGGCCAAGGGAATCCCTGGAAAACCCCCTCCGGTACCCACATCTAAAATAGAAGCTCCAGGCCGAAACGACTGCACCTTACTCAGTGCTAAACTATGCAAGACATGACGCTCATAAAAGGCTTCCATGTCTTTCCTTGAAATCACATTGATTTGTTGATTCCATTCCTGATATAGGGGGCCTAAAGCCTCCAATTGTTGTTTTTGAGCAGAGGTGAGCTCTGGGAAATATTCAAAAATGCGATCTACACCTAGCATTTGCGGTTTATTTGGCACAAAAATCTGACTATTTGTAAGAAAAATAAACATTTTTAGAAGGAAAGTATTTTTTAGATCGAAATGCCAAGAAAGTCGTGTATTTTCGCAGCTAATACTTAAGTAAACGAATGAGTTATGACAAAGCTTTCGAACAGGATTGAATCCTTGCCCGCTTCAGCTACTCTGGCTATGGCAGCCAAAGCGCGTGAATTGAAAAATCAGGGAGTCGATGTAATCGGTCTTAGTTTAGGGGAACCGGACTTTAATACCCCTGAATTTATTAAAGATGCAGCGATCCAAGCCGTTAATGACAATTATAATTCTTACTCCCCAGTGGATGGCTATGCTGATCTTAAAGATGCGATATGCCTAAAATTTAAGCGGGACAATCAACTGGAGTACAAACCCTCTCAGGTGGTTGTATCCACGGGAGCAAAACAATCCATTGCCAATGTTTGTATGGTACTGTTAAACCCTGGAGATGAAGTTCTACTTCCTGCACCTTACTGGGTGAGCTATTCTGCCATTGCTACTTTGGCAGAAGCCAAATCCACTATCATTCCATCCTCAATTGACACGGATTTTAAAATTACTCCCGAGCAATTAGAAGCGGCCATCACCCCCCAAACAAAATTGGTGATGTTCAACTCCCCGAATAACCCCAGTGGAACCATTTACACTGAAGAAGAATACCGGGCATTGGGGAAAGTACTTGAAAAGTATCCAGACATCTATATTTTATCCGACGAAATTTACGAACATATCAATTACGGGACACCTCACTTTAGTATCGCAGCGATCCCGGAACTTTATGATCGTACCATAACTGTCAACGGAGTGGCGAAAGCCTTTGCTATGACCGGTTGGCGAATCGGATATATTGGCGCTCCAGAATGGATTGCTAAGGCCTGTAACAAAATGCAAGGACAAATTACCAGTGGAGCCAACTGTATAGCCCAACGCGCAACTATTGCCGCTTTGGAGGCCCCAGTAAGTAAGATCCAATATATGGTCGATGAATTCAAGAACCGTCGCGAACTCATCATTGAATTGCTTTCGGAAATTCCGGGAATCCAACTCAACCAACCTCAGGGAGCTTTTTATGTATTCCCTGATGTTTCTGCATATTTTGGCAAGACACTCAATGGTAAAACAATTGCTAATGCTTCTGACTTTGCTCTGTATCTTTTAGAAGAAGCTCATGTCGCTACGGTAACAGGAGAAGCTTTTGGGAATGAAAATTGTATTCGAATTTCCTATGCTGCCTCTGAAGCAGATATTAGAAAAGCGATTGGACGTATCGCTAGTGCCCTAAGCTAAAATCAGATTTTCTCCTCCAAGGTATTGAGGGGAAATTTGTTCAATGTATATCAAAAAAAAGCCCGGAAAACCGGGCTTTTTTTTTTTGAGTTAAGCATTCATGATGCTTTCCTGATGATTGATGGATTCTTGGTGAATCGCTTTAAAAAAGCGAAGAACAAATTCTTCACTTAGGCCACGCTCCTCCCCTTCGAGGATCATTTTTCCTAAGATTTCGTTCCATCGCTTGCTTTGTAAAACAGACACATTGTTGTCTTTTTTAAGCTTTCCTATAGCTTCAGCTACTTGCATACGCTTACCAAGAGTATCTAAAAGAGATTGGTCTGCAGCATCGATTTCAGCTCTCATTTTCTTGAGTGCATTTTGATATTCTTCTGCATCGGTAGTTTCGACGCGAACACTCCAATCCTTCATATATTGAATTAGTGTTTCGGGAGTAATTTGCTGGGAAGCATCACTCCATGCTTTATCTGGATTCCAGTGAGACTCTACCATGAGACCGTCGAAATTCAAATCTAAAGCCGCCTGACTCACGTCAAAGATCAAATCGCGACGACCAGCAATATGTGAGGGATCACAAATCAATGGTAGATCTGGGAAACGGTTCTGGAGTTCAATGGCCAATTGCCATTCGGGTTTATTACGGTATTTCGTTTTTTCGTAACTCGAAAACCCTCTGTGAATTACACCGATATTTTTGATGTCAGCTGTATAAATCCGTTCTACACCTCCCAACCAAAGCGATAGGTCTGGATTCACAGGATTCTTAATTAAGACAACTTTATCTGTTCCCTTCAGGGCATCGGCGATCTCTTGTACAATAAATGGACTTACTGTGGATCGAGCTCCAATCCATAAAATGTCAATATCGTGCTCTAAGGCCAGTTGAACATGGTTTGCATTGGCGACCTCTGTGGCAATTTTCATTCCCGTTTCTTCCTTCACTCGTTGCAGCCACTTGAGACCAATGGCCCCAACTCCTTCGAAATTTCCGGGTCGTGTTCGGGGTTTCCAAATTCCAGCTCGGAAAGCATTTACGTCACTATCCTTGAGCTGATGAGCTATTTTGAGTACTTGTTCTTCTGTTTCAGCACTACAAGGTCCTGCAATTACTAAGGGATGATCCAGATTTAAATCATCCAACCATTTGCGCATTTGTTTTTGGTTTTCCATTGAATTGGTTTTATTCGATTGTATTAATTTCCATTTTGTGCCATTCCTTCTAAAATGGGCTTTATTTGGTTCGCTTTTTTCATCAGCTCCAAGAGCTGATCCGTATCTTCAGCTTCCAAAGCATCGGCAAAGGTATTTAAATGTCCGATATAGGCATAAAGAGCTTTGAGTACATGTCTTTTATTTTGTTGAAAAATAGGAGCCCACATAGCTGCTGAGCTTTTAGCCAAGCGAACTGTAGAAGCAAATCCACTTCCTGCCAACTCGACTATAGTCTCTGGATTTTTTTCCATATCCAATACGGTTTGCCCCAACATAAATGAACTGACATGCGACAGATGCGACACATAAGCCACATGTAAATCATGGGCTGCTGCATCCATATAAATTAGTCGCATATGCATGGCTTCCAACAACTCTATTCCTTTCTCTCTTGAGCTAGCTGCAGTTTTTTCAGCATCGCATAGGATGGTTATCTTCCCCTCGAACAAGCCTTCAAAAGCAGCTTGGGGACCAGAAAATTCTGTTCCTGCAATGGGGTGGGCAGCTAAAAATTGATCCCGTCGTGGATGTTGAGCTACAGCCTCCACTATGGCTGCTTTGGTAGAACCCATATCGATCACCAGAGTGCTACTAGAAACTCCCTCTAAAACTTGAGGAAGTAGCTTCACTGTAGCATCTACAGGGATGGCCAGAAATAGAACATCCATCTGGGACCATTGATCTTTACTCAGTTCGCAGTCCACCAAATTCAACTCCAAAGCCTGTTGCAAGTGGAGTGAAGATTTGTCTGCTCCATAGAGTTGAACGGATGGTCTGTTCTTTCGTAAGGAAAGAGCAACAGAGCCACCGATTAAACCTAAACCAATAACACCAATTTTCATGAGCGAAGACGGTTTATGGCTTCATCTATCAAAGCCTCAGAAACACAAAGTGAAAAACGAACATATCCCTGTCCTTGACTTCCAAAAATAGTTCCTGGTGTAATAAATATATGGTGCTTATGCAGCAACTCATCAATAAACGTTTCGGGATCAGGATGCTTTTCGTTTAGGCGAGCCCAAACAAACATCCCCACGGCTTGTGGGTCATATGACAGCCCCAAAACCTCGGCCAGTTGCCAAACTTTAGCTCTCCGTTTGCGATAAATATCATTGAGTTGAGCATACCAATTTTCGTCCAATTGAAGGGCGGCTATAGCTCCTTTTTGCAATCCATAAAACATCCCCGAATCCATATTGCTTTTAACTTTCAACACGGCATTGATCAGCGGTTGAGCTCCACAAACAAATCCAACACGCCAACCCGCCATATTGGAACTTTTACTCAAAGAATTCAATTCAAGAACATGTCCTTGAAGATTATCAGGACTTAAAATACTCTGGGGGTCTTCGTTTAAGATGAAACTGTAGGGGTTATCGTTGACCAAAACAATTCCTCTTTGAGAAGTCCATTCCACTAATTTTTGATAGGTTTCTTTTTGGTTGAGGGCTCCTGTGGGCATATGCGGATAATTGACCCACATCAGTTTAACTCGAGTGGTATCCATAGCCTCTAGGGCATCAAAATTGGGCTGCCAATTTTGAGAAGCTTCAAGCTCATAAAATACCGGTTCTGCTTCTACAATTTTGGTGACCGAAGCATAGGTAGGATAGCCCGGATTGGGGATAAGGACCTGATCTCCGGGATTGAGTAGAGCCATCGAAATATGCATGATTCCCTCCTTGGATCCCATAAGAGGCAATATTTGCTGATTCGGATCCAAGCCAACCCCATAAAAGCGCTGATAAAAATCTGCTGCTGCTTGGCGTAGTTCGGGAAGCCCCTGATAACTCTGATATTGATGACTGTTTTCTTGTCCAAGACTTTGCTGTAAAGCTTCAATTACTTGCGGGTGCGGCGCTAGATCTGGACTTCCAATTCCCATATTCAAAATACGATGCCCCTGTTCCCGCATTTGAGCCACCTCTCGAAGTTTTTTCGAAAAATAATATTCCTGTACCTGTTCTAGGCGTTGTGCAAAAACGAGCTTAGTCATGAATCTGAGAATAAGTTCCTAAAATTTTAAAACTGGTTGCCATAAGAGATAATATGGACTCTGCCTTATGAAAGGCCGAGGGCTCTTCAAAGGTGACGTCGATAAAAAATGCATACTTCCCAGGAGTTTCAATTACCGGAAGTGATTGAATCTTGGTCAAATTCATTTGGCAATCGCTTAATACATTAAGTATAGTTGCCAAACTACCACGCTTATGATCTAGGGTTAATTTAAGGGAGGCTTTGTTGAATTTTTCGGGACTATCGGCTCGGTCCTTAGCAACAACCACAAAACGAGTCACATTGTTTTTAATGGTTTGAATGGTTGTGGCTAGCACTTCTAATCCGTTCAGCTTAGCGGCTTCAGCAGAAGCAATAGCTGCGACTCCACTGAGAGATTTTTGAGCGATCTGCTGAGCTACAGCGGCTGTGTCGTCAGCTTCAACCAAGCGGATATGCGGATATTGAGCCAAGAACTCCTGACACTGCAATAAAGCCATGGGATGGGAGCGCACCTCCTGAATATCGGCAATGGTTTGCCCGGAAAGACCCATGAATTGATGTTGAACAGACAAATGGTATTCTCCGATGATTACGCCTTCCATCCGATCAATCAGTGCATAATTCGGCAGAATGGATCCCGCAATAGAATTTTCTAATGCCATAACTGCAAAATCGCATCCCCCCTGAAAGAGCTCCTGTAATAACTGGTCGAAACGCATACATTCTAAAAATGAAGCCGTCTCCCCAAAACAAGCTCTTGCCACCTGATGGTGATACGATCCTTGAGCTCCTTGAATTCCGATAAGAGGTGTTTTTGTGTTCATTAAACGCCAAAAAAAAAGTCTCGATTGATCGAGACTTGATTATATATGTTTCATTACAAAGCCTCTCCTTAGCCTAAAGCAAAGAAATAAAAGTAGCTGTTGTAATATGTTGATTTTGAAATCATCACTACAAATGTAAAGGCTTGAATTGGATTACAAAATTTTTTAATCATTATTTCCAATAATTTAAATCTGATGAATTTCATTATGAATACAACAAAAGAAAGCTATATTTAAAAAAATATTGTGAATTGGAACAGCCTCCCTTGCTCCGCATTTCGAATCTTTCGCGTTCATATTCAGACAAACAGGTGCTTAAAAACATCCATCTGGAACTATCTCCAGGTGAGATCGTTGGGTTTTTAGGGCCCAACGGTGCTGGGAAAACAACACTTATGAAAATTTTATCGGGATACGATAGTCAATGGAAGGGTGATGTATTCTTGAACGGGCTAGATTTAGAAACCCATAGAAAGGCTATACAGGCACAAATTGGATATCTCCCCGAACACAATCCTTTGTATTTAGATTGGTATGTCATGGAATATCTCAGGTTTATTGCTGACCTGAATAGTATCAAACATCCATCTTTAGATGCAATTATCCATCAAACGGGCTTACAAGACTACAGTGGATCAAAAATAAGGACCCTCTCCAAGGGATATCGACAACGCCTGGGGATAGCCGCAGCCTTAGTAAACGATCCCAGTTTTCTTATTTTAGACGAACCCACCACAGGTCTAGATCCCAATCAGTTGGTAGAAATTCGAAAACTCATTCGAGAATTGGGGAGCTCCAAAACTATTTTATTGTCCACCCATATCCTTCAAGAAGTGGATGCCCTTTGCGACCGTGTAGTGGTGCTTCATCAAGGAGAAATTGTCATGGACGATTCTATGGAAAATCTCCGAAAACAAGAAACTCAAATTATTGAAGTGGCTTTTGACTATCGAGTAGAAACGGTTGCCCTATCCCAAATTCAGGGGGTAAAATCGGTTAAAAACACCTTCGATTTTGAATACGAAATAGAAGCGGACAGCCCTTTGGATCTCAGACCTATACTTTTTGATTTTTCCCATGACAATGGTCTAAAAATCTTAAAGCTTCAAAGAAAAAGTCAGCGGCTGGAACAACTCTTCGAACGCCTGACTCAAGATTAAAATACAGCTGTAGCGATTTTTTGAATATTATCGGCCTTCCCCATAGAATAGTAGTGTAAAAAAGGAACACCAGCGGCTTTGAGTTCTTTGCTTTGTTCAATACACCAATCGATCCCTACTTGACGTACTTCTTTATTGTCTTTACAACTGATGATTTCTTTGACTAAAGTATCGGGAAGATCCACATGAAAACGATGTGGAAGTAAACTCAGATGCCTTTTGATGGAAATGGGTTTTAAGCCTGGAATGACGGGCACATGAATTCCCGCCTTTTTGCAGGCCTCAACAAAATCAAAATATTTCTGATTGTCAAAAAACATTTGTGTAATAACATATTCGGCTCCCGCTTCTACTTTCTTTTTTAAGAAATGAATATCCGATTCTAAACTGGGAGCTTCCATATGCTTTTCGGGATAGCCAGAAACGCCTATACAGAAGTCTGTAGCAGCCGAATTTTGTAAGGCCTCATCTAGATAGATTCCCTTATTGAGGTCAGATATCTGCTCTACCAATTCTGTAGCGTAAGCATTTCCTCCCTTGTTGGGGGTAAAATAGGTCTCTGATTTCACAGCATCTCCTCTAAGAGCCACAACATTATCGATCTGTAAAAAGTCTAAATCAATTAAAAAGTTTTCTGTGTCTTCTCGGGTAAAGCCTCCACAAAGTACATGTGGGACCGCATCGACTTGATATTTATTTTGAATGGCAGCACAGATCCCCACCGTCCCGGGACGTTTCCGAATCACCTGTTTTTCTAAGAGTCCGTTGGGAAGTTCTTTATAGTTATACTCTTCCCGATGATAGGTCACATCCACAAATGGAGGCTTAAACTCCATTAACTGATCCATTTCATCAAAGAGTGTATTGATGCTTTGACCTTTGAGCGGTGGGAGAATTTCAAAGGTAAATTGTGTTTGGTCTTTGGCTTGCTTAAGGTGTTCGGTTACTTTCATGAGTCATTTAAATTTGGGCTTAACCATTTCCGCCCTTCTTCTTCACTTATATTTCTTCGCTTACAATAATCTTTTAATTGATCGGGAGTAATTTTTCCCAACCCAAAATAATGTGCTTCCGGGTGTCCAAAATAATAGCCCGAAACTGAGGCTGCAGGCCACATGGCTAAGGTTTCCGTTAGTTTTACATCGATCTGCTGCTCCACTTCCAAGAGTTCCCATATCCCTTTCTTTTCCAGATGATCTGGACAGGCTGGATATCCAGGAGCTGGTCGTATCCCTTTATAGGCTTCTTGGATTAATGCTTCATTGGACAATTCCTCTCCAAGAGCATATCCCCATGCCTCGGTTCTTACATATTGATGTAGATACTCTGCAAAAGCTTCGGCAAAACGATCGGCTAAAGCTTTGATCATGATGGCACTATAGTCATCGTTTGCCGCTTCATAAGCCGCTGCTTTTTCCGCTGTTCCAAAGCCCGCGGTAACACAGAAAAAACCTAAATAATCTTTAATCTGGGTGTGTTTGGGAGCAACAAAATCAGCTAATGCCTTATAAGGAAGTGTTTCTCTTCTTTGTAGCTGCTGCCTTAAGGTGAGGCATCTATGAATGATTTCGGACCTACTGTCATTTGCATAAATTTCTATATCATCCCCTTGGGCATTGGCTGGATAAATTCCAAACCGTGCTTTTGCAACCAACCATTTTTCTTGAATTAACTGCTGGAGCATCTGCTGGGCATCTGCAAACAAACTTTTGGCTTGTTCACCCACTACTGCATCGTCTAGAATTTGTGGGTATTTCCCGTGTAAATCCCAAGACCGAAAAAATGGCGTCCAGTCAAAATAGGGCAATAAACGTTCCAGTGGGAAGTCATCCCAGGTTTGAGGACCTAATTGCTGCGGAGTTACAGGGATATGAGTAGACCAATCGAAAGACCAAGGACGGGAACGCGCTTCCTCTAAAGAGGCGTAAACCTTTTCTGTGGTACGTTCAAGAAACTTGTCGCGGTACAATGTATACTCTTCTGTAATTCCTTGAGTATACGTTTCAGCAGTTTCTGAATTCATCAATTGACTGACCACTCCAACGGCTCGTGAAGCATCATTGACATGAATTACGGGAAAGTCTGCCTCCGGAGCAATTTTAACCGCAGTATGTGCTTTGGAAGTCGTAGCTCCTCCAATCAATAGTGGTATTTGTAGGTTTTTTCGCTTCAGTGCTTGTGTTAGATATACCATTTCGTCTAAAGAAGGGGTTATCAACCCCGACAACCCAATGGCATCGACTTGATGTTCTAAAGCTTCTTCAATAATTTTTTCAGGAGGGACCATTACTCCTAAATCAATGATCTCGTAATTATTACATGCCAATACCACACTGACAATATTTTTACCAATATCGTGCACATCTCCTTTTACGGTGGCCATCAATACTTTGCCAGCCGCTTGGACTCCTTCTTCTTTTTCCTCTTCAATATAAGGCTGTAAATAGGCTACCGCTTTTTTCATTACACGTGCCGACTTGACCACCTGAGGTAAAAACATTTTCCCCTCTCCAAATAAATCTCCAACGATATTCATTCCGTTCATCAATTGACCTTCGATCACTTCTATGGGTCGAGTGGATAACAGACGTGCCTCTTCGACATCTTCGATTATAAACTGATCGATACCCTTGATTAAACTGTGTGTAATTCGATCTTGTAGGGGTTGGTCTCTCCAGACATTTTGTTCGGCTTGAACATTTCTTTTATCTCCTCTTACCGATTCGGCAAAGTCTAATAAACGCTCGGTGGCATCGGCTCGTCGATCCAACAAAACGTCTTCGACATAGGTTTTTAAATCCTCTGGAATCTCGTCGTAAACTTCCAATAGTGTAGGGTTGACAATTCCCATAGTCATTCCATGCTGGATTCCATGATACAGAAAAGCTGCATGCATGGCTTCCCGAACACGGTTATTCCCTCGAAATGAAAAAGAAACATTACTGACTCCTCCACTCACATGTGCATGAGGTAAGTTTTCTCGAATCCATTGGGTTGCTAAAAAGAAATCCAGGGCATTGGTGCGGTGCTCTTCCATTCCTGTGGCCACAGGAAAAACATTGGGATCAAAAATAATGTCCTGCGGTGGAAAATGAACTTTTTGGGTTAGGAGCTCATAAGACCGTTTACAGATCTCGATCCGTCGCTCTAGAGTATCGGCTTGTCCATCTTCGTCAAAGGCCATTACAACAACGGCAGCACCATAGTTTCGTATTTTTTGAGCGTGAGATAAAAACTCTGCTTCTCCTTCTTTTAGACTGATAGAATTGACAATGCATTTGCCTTGAACAACTTTTAAACCAGCCTCAATGATATCCCATTTGGAACTGTCAATCATGATAGGTACCCGAGCAATATCGGGTTCAGCAGCGATAAGGTTTAGAAATGTTGTCATGGCCTTTTTCCCATCGATCATTCCTTCATCCATGTTGATGTCGATGATTTGGGCTCCCCCTTCTACTTGATCGCGTGCCACTTCTAAAGCCTCGGTATAATTGGCTTCTTGAATCAAGCGTAAAAATTTACGAGAACCGGTTACATTGGTACGCTCTCCAATATTTACAAAATTGGTCTCTGGTGTAATAACCAGAGGCTCAAGGCCTGATAGCTGTAAAAAGGTTTGTTGATCAGGCATTATACATTGGATTTAAATTTTCGAGGGCTGTATTTTTCTGCCAAAAGAGCAATCTGACGAATATGCTCCGGAGTAGTACCACAACAACCGCCGATAATATTGACTAAGCTGTCTTTTAGGTAGGGCTCAATTAAATCTCTCATTTCATCAGCAGTCTGGTCATAGGCTCCAAAAGCATTGGGTAGCCCAGCATTGGGATGAGCCGAAATAAAATGTGGACAAAAATCAGATAAACGCTGTACATAGCCATATAGTTGATCGGCTCCTAAGGCACAGTTAAGCCCCATACTTAAGATAGAAGCATGACTTAGAGAAATGGCAAAAGCTTCTACCGTTTGTCCCGAAAGTGTCCTTCCACTAGCATCCGTAATGGTTCCACTAATCATAATTGGAATTTCAAGACCACGCTCCTCAAGTAGGCTATCAATAGCATATATGGCCGCCTTGGCGTTCAGCGTGTCAAAAATGGTTTCAACCAGAAAAATATCAACCCCACCTTCTAAGAGCCCAATGGCTTGTTCTCGATAGGCCTGTACCAGAGCATCGAAATCAATGGCTCGATATCCCGGATCGTTAACATCTGGAGACATACTGGCTGTTTTGTTAGTGGGGCCAATGGATCCCGCTACAAATCGAGGTTTAGAAGGGTCTTTGAGAGTAAAAGCTTCAGCCGCCTCTTTAGCGATTTTGGCCGAAGCAAAATTTAACTCATAAACCAAGTCTTCCATTTCGTAATCCGCCATTCCAATGGAGGTAGAAGAAAAGGTATTGGTTTCTAAAATATCGGCTCCCGCTTCTAAATACTTCTCATGAATTTCACGTATGGCTTGAGGTTGGGTGATAGACAATAAATCGTTATTCCCCTTTAAAGGACAGCTGTGTTGACGAAAACGCTCTCCCTGGAAGTCTTCTTCTTCAAAGCCATAGGCTTGAATCATCGTCCCCATGGCCCCATCTAAGACCAATATCCTTTCCCGAAGTACTTCTTGAATGTGCATTTGACAGTTTCGATTAAAATTGGAGCGCTTGTGTTATGTCGGCTTCGATATCAGTAGGATGTTCCAGTCCCACAGAAAGACGTATCATACCATCTGTTATACCAACCGCCAAACGATCGGTTTCCGAAAGTTTACTGTGCGTAGTCGAAGCTGGATGTGTGATGATGGTCCTAGAATCTCCAAGATTAGAAGACAAAGAACACATCTGGATAGCATTGATAAAGGAACGCCCTGCTTCTAAACCACCCTTGAGTTCAAAGGATATAATATTCCCTCCTTGGGTCATTTGTTTTCGAGCAAGAGCATATTGAGGATGAGACTTTAAAAATGGATATTTCACCCAGTTGATTTTGGGATGCGTTTCCAAAAACTCAGCTATTTGCAAGGCGCTGGCACAATGTCGATCCACACGGATCGCTAGTGTTTCTAAGCTTTTAGAAAGTACCCAAGCATTAAAAGGAGAAAGACTATTCCCAGTATTTCGGGTAAACAAATAAATCTCCCGTATCAGATCGGCTTGCCCAACCGTTACTCCCCCTAAGACTCGACCTTGCCCATCCATCAATTTCGTGGCAGAATGAATGACCAAATGTGCTCCAAAATCGATAGGGTTTTGGAGATAAGGGGTAGCAAAGCAGTTATCTATGACCAAAATAAGATTATGCTTTTGAGCCAAAGCGCCCAACATTTCTAAATCGAGGATATCCACCCCAGGATTTGTTGGAGTTTCGGCATAGATCATTTTAGTATTCGGTTGAATTAAAGACTCAGCTGTCTCGGGTGCATCAACAGAAAAATAAGATGTTTCTATCTGCCATTTGGGTAAGTATTTAGTAAACAAGGTATGTGTAGAACCAAATACGGAACGAGCAGAAACGATATGGTCACCACTATTTAACAGGGCTGCAAAAGTGGAAAAAACAGCACCCATTCCCGTAGAGAAAGCAACGCCGCTTTCGGCTTTTTCCATAGCACAAACCTTTTCCACAAACTCGGTAGTGTTGGGATTGGTAAAGCGACTATAAATGTTACGCTCTTTTTCCTCTGAAAAAGAAGCACGCATATCTTCGGCATCTTCAAATACAAAACTTGATGTTAGATACATGGGAACCGCATGTTCTAAATATTGCGAACGTTCCAACTGATTCCGAATGGCTTGGGTTTCAAATTTTTGTTTTTTCATCAGGATTAGTTTTGGGGAATAATGGCTCCGTTGAGTTCAACAGTATATTTTATTTGTGCTGTAGGTTCCAGGGTTTTGGATACTGAGCAATATTTATCAAACGATAACTTCACCGCTCGGAGGGCTTTTTCGGGACTGCAATTCCCCTCTAAGCGGACAGCTACTTCTATGGTCTGAAATAGAGCGGGAACAGCACCTTCGGGCCGGAATCCTTCTACGTCCACTTGAATGTCGTCCAGTTCAATTTTTTGTTTTCGCAAAATGGCAACAATATCAATACTGCTACATCCTGCTAAGCCCATGAGTAATAATTCCATTGGGCTAATTCCTTTTACAGCTCCGGTGGTTTTACTTTTGTTGTCCAACAAGACTCGGTGTCCGTTCGTATTGGCGACTTCAAATAAAAAGTCTTGATCCAGTCGTTCGAGTTGTACTTTCATGAGGATTATTGTTTAAAAATGGGGGCTAAAATTTTATGGACTTGTTGAGATTCAATCAAAAAAGCATCATGCCCATGATCGGATTGAATTTCGTGGTATTGCACAGCAACACCCATACGCTTTAATTCGTTTGCTGATTGTTGATCTTCCTCTGGAAAAAAGAATAAATCTGTATCTATAGCGATTAGGTGAAAACTTCCTTCTAGCCCAGTAAAACATGATTCAAATGACTTCCCATCGCGTTCAATATCCAGAGTACAAAGCAAGTGGTTCATACATTTATAGGCGTCTAAAAGGAAACGTTCCTTTATCCGGGTTCCATGATGATCCAACCAGGATTCAATATTGAATTTTTGTTTTTCCAAATTGAATGATCTTTTAAAACGCGACTTAAAAGATCTGGGATGCCTGTAGGTAATCATCGCATTAATACGCGCTAAAAACAAAGGATCATCACTGTTTTCAAGTATGTTTTTTTGGAGATACGTATGGGCTAAGAGCCAATCTGTAGCCTTCCAATCTGCAGCAATAGGAATCCAATGTTGAGCAAGGTCTGGCCTTTGTGCGGCTAATTCCCATACCAAACCACCACCGATTGAACCTCCCACTACAGCAAATAAATTTTGAATGTTTAGACTTTTCAATCCCCAGAGCATCAGACGAGCAATATCACCTAGGTGGAAAGCTTCAGGAACTTCTAATAAATTTTGTTCCACTCCATTTCCTGGGATATTAAAGGCTAAGATGGTATAGTTTTCTGTATCAATAGCTCGGTGAGGCCCTACTACATCGTTCCACCATCCACCAGCACCGCAAATTTGTGCATTTCCCGTAAGAGAATGCAAAATCAGAACAATTGGAGCTTCCCCTAAAGGCAAACCAAACGTCTGATACTGCAATGACAATGCTGTAAAAGCCTGACCACTACTAGTTACAAAATTCGGATGTTGAAGATTATGAATCAAAATGGATTAAATATTAAAGGCTTTTTTAAGTGCTTCTAACTGATCTAACTTTTCCCAAGTAAATAATTCTACTTCAAGAGAAACTTTTCCATTGTATGGAGACTCAAATGTTTTTGTTAACACTTGTGGAGTTCTACCCATATGCCCATAGGCTGCAGTTTCGGTATAGATGGGTTTGCGCAATTGCAAACGTTGTTCGATCCCATAAGGACTTAAATCGAATAGTTTTTGGAGTTTTGCAGCGATCTCGGCATCGTTAAGGTCAACTTTAGATTGTCCGTAGGTATTGACAAATATGGATGTCGGCTGAGCCACACCAATAGCATAACTCAATTGAACAAGCGCTTCATCCGTTACTCCAGCAGCGACTAAATTTTTAGCGATATGACGGGCGGCATAAGCAGCACTACGATCCACTTTACTGGGGTCCTTTCCACTGAATGCACCTCCACCGTGACCTCCATAGCCTCCGTAGGTATCTACGATAATTTTTCGTCCGGTAAGACCTGTGTCTCCGTGTGGGCCACCAATGACAAACTTTCCAGTGGGGTTGATGTGATAAGTAATGTTGTCTTGGAAGAGCGCTTGAGTACTTTCGGGTAATTTTCCAATTACTCTAGGCATAAGAATATTTATCAAATCTGCTTTAATCTTCAGCAACATTTGAGCTTCGTCAGCATCAAAAGGATCGTGTTGTGTAGAAATAACAATGGTATCTACCCGCAAAGGTTTTTGGTCGTCTCCATATTCTATCGTTACTTGAGCTTTAGCATCGGGGCGGAGGTAGGGAATCTCATTTTTTTCTCGTCGAAGATCGGCGAGCTCCCTCAGTATCCGGTGAGATAAATCCAATGCCAAGGGCATATAATCCGGAGTCTCAACAGTGGCATAACCAAACATGATTCCTTGATCTCCCGCACCTTGTTCAGAGGGTTTCTCTCGATCGACACCCTGATTGATATCTTGAGACTGCTCGTGTATCAATGAAATTACACCGCAAGAATCTCCACTAAATTGGTAAGCTCCTTCTGTATATCCAATGCGATTGATTG
>WTJH01000013.1:44891-53006 GCA_011524915.1 Flavobacteriales bacterium
CAAGAATCTCCACTAAATTGGTAAGCTCCTTCTGTATATCCAATGCGATTGATTGTATCCCGAGCGATTTGCTGCACATCTAAATAGGTATTGCTTTTTACCTCACCGGCTAAGACCACTTGCCCTGTGGTAACTAGAGTTTCACATGCTACTTTACTGTTGGGATCAAAGGCTAAAAAATGATCCAATAAGGCATCACTAATTTGATCAGCAACTTTATCGGGATGACCCTCGCTTACAGATTCGGAAGTAAAAAAATATGACATAGACTTTGCAATTAAAACGGGAAGGATTATGGTTTGCAAAGCCACTGCTTTAGCATTTTTTTTAAGAGGTTTGCAATCAGTCAAATCCTTCCTCTAAATTTGGTTACAAAAATAAGACAAAGTTTTGAATTCCCAATCCTACAAAACAAAAAACACAATAAGATCAATGGCCCCTCACTTTTATCTTTGTAAAATTCCAGTTACTTTGCAGCCAGTAGATGTTTAAACCTAACTAAGACCTTTCATTCATGCATGTTGCTCTCGCAGGAAACATTGGGGCTGGCAAAACCAGTTTAACCCGTATTTTAGCCCAACATTACAAATGGGAACCTCTATTTGAAGAAGTGATTGACAATCCTTATCTAGATGATTTTTATGACCATATGGAACGCTGGTCCTTCAATCTTCAGATATATTTCCTCAACAGCCGTTTTCGGCAACTCCTAGAAATCAGTCATCTGAATAAACATGTCATACAAGATCGGACCATCTATGAAGATGCTCATATTTTCGCTCCTAACCTACACTCGATGGGACTGTTAAATCATCGAGATTTTGAGAATTACAAATCTCTATTTGAATTGATGGAGAGCACTATTAAAGCTCCTGATCTACTGATCTATTTGAGAAACGGAATTCCAAATTTGGTAGATAAAATTCATAAGAGAGGTCGAGAATATGAAAACACCATTAGCATCGAATACTTGAGTCGACTCAATGAAAGATACGAAGCTTGGATATCTACATACGATAAAGGAAAGGTACTAATCATTGATGCCGACGCTTTGGATTTTGTTGAAAATCAGGAAGACCGAAGTGTAGTTTTGGAAAAAGTAGAAGCCGAAATCAACGGTCTATTCTAGATGCACAATACACACTAAAAAAAAAAGACACCCAAGGGTGTCTTTTTTTTATGATCTTAAAAATATCGACTATTCTTTTTCGATCTGAATATCAATATCTTTTTCCTCTGCAACTGCTGCTTCAATCTCTGATGCAGAACCTTCAAGAGTTTTAGTGATCGTTTGAGTTGACCCGTTTTCGGTAATCGTTTTTGTAATCACTGCTTTAACCTGATCTTCAGATGTACCATTGACTTCCACACGAAGTTCAACCGCTTTCTGTTCTTTAATAACGGCTGGCTCATCGTGGTGCCCACCTCCCAAAATGGGTGCAATCACCAATCCTACCAAACAAGTAAGTTTAATAAGAATGTTCATCGAAGGTCCTGAGGTATCTTTAAATGGGTCTCCTACGGTATCCCCAGTAACTGCAGCTTTATGAGCTTCGGATCCTTTGTAAGTCATTTCTCCATTGATAACCACACCAGCTTCAAAAGACTTTTTGGCATTATCCCAAGCCCCTCCAGCGTTGTTTTGGAAAATTGCCCAAAGCACCCCTGAAACAGTCACTCCAGCCATATAACTTCCTAGAGCTTCGGCTCCCATAACAAAACCTATAAGTACAGGAGTTGCTATGGCCAAGATCCCAGGAAGAAGCATTTCTTTAAGAGCTGCTTTGGTGGAAATATCTACACACTTGCCATATTCTGGCTGGCCTTTACCTTCCAAAATACCGGGTATTTCACGGAATTGTCGACGTACTTCTTCTACCATTTCCATTGCAGCTCTACCCACAGCTTGCATAGCAAGTGCAGAGAAAACTACGGGAACCATACCTCCCACAAATAAGGCAGCTAAAACATCCGCTTTAAAAATATTAATCCCGTCAATCCCAGTAAAGGTGACATAGGCAGCAAAAAGTGCCAATGCTGTTAGTGCTGCTGAGGCTATAGCAAATCCTTTTCCAATAGCAGCAGTCGTATTACCAACAGAGTCTAAAATATCTGTTCGTTCGCGTACCTCTTCAGGGAGTTCACTCATTTCGGCAACACCCCCTGCATTATCTGCAATGGGTCCAAAAGCGTCAATAGCTAACTGCATGGCAGTAGTAGCCATCATGGCTGATGCAGCTAGAGCTACCCCGTAGAATCCTGCTAAACTGTAGGATCCCCAGATGGCCAAAGCGAAAAGAATTACAGAGCTAAAAGTTGAAATCATTCCTGTAGCTAATCCTGCAATAATATTGGTGGCAGCACCTGTTGAAGAGTTTTGTACAATATCTAGAACTGGTTTTTTCCCTAATGCAGTATAGTATTCAGTGAATAGGGAAATGAGATACCCCACTCCTAATCCTACCAAAGTAGCATAAAAAATATTGGAGCTGGGAATATCCTTATTGGCCTCTCCAAAGAATTGAATTCCATTAAGCGTTTCGGGTAACATCCATTGAATTAAAAAGTACCCTGCAACTGCCGTAATTATAATTGAAACCAAATTCCCGCGATTTAAGGCGCTTTGTACTTCGGCTTCTTTAGCATTGTTATCCTTTACACGAATCAATAGCGATCCTAAAATAGATGCAATAATACCTACACCTGCAATAACAACAGGCAAGAGAATGGGGCCCATACCTCCAAATTCGTCCTGAAATGCTGTCCCAGCAGCCAAGCTCATATCCCGAATAATATAGTTACCTAGCACCATAGAGGCTAATACTGTTGCGACATAACTTCCGAAAAGGTCTGCACCCATCCCGGCAACGTCTCCAACATTGTCCCCTACATTATCTGCTATGGTAGCAGGATTCCTTGGATCATCCTCAGGAATTCCAGCTTCCACTTTTCCTACTAAATCAGCTCCTACGTCGGCAGCTTTGGTGTAGATCCCTCCACCCACACGAGCGAAAAGGGCAATGGATTCTGCTCCAAGTGAAAAGCCTGCAAGAGCTTCCAATACAACAGTCATTTCATTGTAGAAATCGCCTCCCTCCGTCATAAATGTTTTGAGGAAGATCAAGAAAAATAAAGAAAGACCTAAAACGGCTAATCCAGCAACACCTAATCCCATTACCGTACCTCCACCAAAGGAGATTTGAAGGGCTTTAGGGAGACTTTCACGGGCTGCTTGGGTAGTTCTTGCATTGGCCTCAGTGGCAATGCGCATCCCTATGTTTCCTGCTAAAGCAGAAAAGATAGCCCCGGAAATAAAGGCCGGTATAATAAGTACACTTGTAGTTTCAACTGCTTGTGCAATCCCGAAAAGCGCTACAGATGCTCCAGCCACAAAAATGGCTAAGAGTCTATACTCTGCATTTAAAAACGCTAAAGCACCTTCTTTGATGCTTTTAGAAATTGATTGCATTTTCTCATTCCCATCATCCTGTGCTCTAACCCATTGAGCTCGGGTCCACATGAATACCAATCCCACAATCGACAAGACGATAGGGATGTAAATAATAAAGTTCATTCGTTTAGTTTTGCTTCGTTAGGCCGCAAAAATAAACATTTGTTAGAGAACTGAAAATGCTCCTATAGACTTTATTATCTGTAGATTACTTTTTTAACAGCTTTGACAACATCATCGCTATTAGGCAACCATTCTTGAAGAAGAACAGGGGAGTATGGAGCAGGAGTATCTGCCGTGTTTATTTTTTCTATGGGTGCATCCAAATAATCGAAAGCCTGACTTTGGACTTGATAGGTTATCTCTGTAGCTATATTTCCAAACGGCCATGCCTCTTCTAGGATGACTAAACGGTTGGTTTTTTTAACAGACTCTAGGATCGTTTGATGATCCATAGGACGAATTGTACGGAGATCAATAATTTCACAAGAAATTCCTTCCTGCTCAAGTATATCAGCAGCTTTGTATGCTTCTTTAATAATTTTTCCAAAAGACACAACTGTAACATCAGTACCTGCCCTTTTGATATCGGCAACACCAATAGGAAGGGTAAATTCTCCTTCAGGGACTTCTCCCTTATCACCATACATCTGCTCAGATTCCATAAATATTACTGGGTCATTATCTCGAATAGCAGATTTCAACAACCCCTTAGCATCATATGGATTGGATGGAACAATCACCTTGAGTCCAGGACAGTTTGCAAACCAATTTTCAAAAGCTTGTGAGTGAGTAGCAGCTAATTGACCTGCCGAAGCTGTTGGCCCTCTAAAGACAATTGGACATGGGAATTGCCCACCAGACATTTGTCTAATTTTTGCCGCATTATTGATGATTTGATCAATTCCAACAAGCGCAAAGTTAAAGGTCATAAATTCAATAATAGGACGGTTACCTGTCATAGTAGAACCGACTCCAATCCCTGCAAATCCTAACTCGGATATAGGAGTATCCAAAACTCTATCGGGACCAAATTCGTCTAGCATTCCTTTGGAGGCTTTATATGCTCCATTGTATTCTGCTACTTCCTCCCCCATTAAATAAATAGTATCATCGCGACGCATTTCTTCGGTCATCGCTTGTGCTATGGCTTCTCTAAATTGAATTGTTTTCATGTCTGGTTATGTTGTAATGAATTTATTACAAAAGGGTCTTGCTTTAAGTCTCAAGTTTAAATTCGGCACAAAAATAAGAAATCGTTACAATCTAAATGAGTATTTTCTGACAAGAAGTCTTTTCTGCCCAAGTAAGAGCCATTAAATTTGTAGTTTTAGATTATGAAACTAATCCAGCTCGATATTCGGGGTATTTCCTACAGTGAAACGCAGAGCGGCGCCTATGCCCTATTGCTGAGCGAGGTTGAGGGCGAACGCAAACTTCCTGTTATCATTGGAAGCTTTGAAGCCCAAGCTATTGCTATAGCTCTAGAAAAGGAAATTAAACCGGTGCGTCCTTTGACTCATGATCTGTTTAAAAGTTTTGCTGACCGTTTTGATATTCGGGTCAAGCAGGTCATCATTCACAAGCTTGTAGATGGAATCTTTTATGCCTCTATGATCTGTGAACACCAAAAGATCGAAGAAATTATAGACGCTCGGACTTCAGATGCGATTGCTTTAGCCCTTCGGTATGGCGCTCCCATCTTCACCTATGAAAGCATTTTGAAAAAAGCCGGATTTAAATCTCCCGTAAGTTCCAATCCAGGCCCTAAAAGTTCTGAAGAAAAATGGATCCGAAATTTTATTTCCGAACAAGTAGACGACCCCCTACCCCAAGATCTTACTAAAGTATCTATGGACGAATTACAAAAACTATTAGACACTTTAGTCAAAAAAGAAGATTACGAAAAAGCTGCCAAAGTTCGAGATGAAATTGAACGTCGAGAAAAGTCCTAACTCCTGTTGATTTTTCGTTTACAAATTCTAATTCTCAAGTCAAAATCTTTGAGCTATTGGGTATATCTTTGAGCGAAAGAGAACGCTTTTCTATGAAACAATACCTCGATTTATTACGACATATACAAACCCATGGAGTTGAAAAGTCGGACCGAACAGGAACAGGAACCACAAGTGTATTTGGATACCAAATGCGATTCGATTTATCGGAAGGGTTTCCTTTAGTTACCACCAAAAAAATCCATTTGAAATCTCTTATCCACGAACTACTATGGTTTCTTAAGGGAGATACAAACATTGCGTATTTACAGGAAAACGGCGTACGAATTTGGAACGAATGGGCCGATGAAAAAGGTAATTTAGGACCTGTATACGGTCATCAGTGGCGGAATTGGAATAGTGAAGGCTTAGATCAAATTCAGGATCTACTTAATACGCTCCACAACAATCCCGATAGTCGCCGGATGCTTGTATCGGCCTGGAATCCGAGTGTGTTGCCCGATACTTCAATTAGTTTCGCTGACAATGTAGCGGACGGAAAAGCAGCCCTCCCCCCTTGTCATGCCTTTTTTCAATTTTATGTCGCTAACAACAGACTCTCTTGTCAGCTGTATCAAAGAAGTGCCGATGTCTTTCTCGGAGTACCTTTCAATATTGCTTCTTATGCTCTGCTTACCATGATGATTGCCCAAGTGTGTGGATTTGAATTAGGTGACTTTGTTCACACTTTTGGAGATGTACATCTATACAATAATCACAAAGAACAAGTTGCTGAACAATTGAGTCGTGAGCCCCACAAGCTCCCAATTATGCACTTAAATCCAGAAGTAAAGTCTTTATTTGACTTTACATATGAAGACTTTAGAATTGAAAACTACGACCCACACCCACTTATAAAAGGTCAAGTGGCTGTTTGAACGGTGGGTTGAGGTAATTTTTTGAGTACTTCAACCAATCGATCTAAGTCGTTTTCTGAATTATAAAAATGAACAGAGATTCGAACACCCTCTCCTCTAAGCGAGCATCTTATATTTTCTTTTTGCAAGTGGTCAAAGGTCGTTTGATTTCCCTTTAAAAGAAATATAGACGAAGGGGAACGTTGTCCCAGTTCAGGATCCAACAACCATTCGTTTTCCAATAAACTTCGGTGAAACACACGGGATAATTGATCGATTGCTCGATATCTTACGGCAGCAACTTCAGGAGTGAGTTGACGAATGGCGTAATCTAAAGATGCTGCAGCAAGAATATTAAAATGTCCAGCGTAAATACGTTCCTTTATAGCATCGGGTTGGGTTTGAGTACGTCGAAAAAAATCTTTTTTGAGTGCACAAAATCCATTGCCAAAGCCCGCTAATAACCATTTATACCCACTGCCGACAATTCCATCGAAAGCACTTTGCTCAAAATTAAATTCGCTTGTCCCTAAAAACTGTGTGGCGTCACCAATAATCAGTAATTCGGGAAATTCTGATTTAATTTGATTTAAAACATTAAAATCAATTTTTAAACCCGAAATATATTGGACAATACTTAAAACCAAAACATCAAAATGTTCGGCCCGAAGCGCTTCTAGGAGCTGCTTTTCTGCCTGATGTCCCATAGGAACCCTTTTGCAAGAAAAATCATATTCGTTTAGCGCAGCGGTAAGGGAATGATAATCTCCTAAAAAACTTAATATCTTAAATTGCTTGGGCAAATGATTAAAAAGATGTCTGATACCTTCAGAAAAATTAGGCACCACATAGCAATAGTCAGGATCTGCATGTAAAAAATCAGCAAGGTTCTGATGATACAAGGGAAGTTTTTCGTAGGCATCAATTTTATAATCATCTGCCATTTGCCAATACCTAGACTCTTGCTGTGCCCGGAAATCCAATAGCCCTTGGGGCATTAAACCCACATAAGCAGTATTGAGATAAGTGGAATGTTCTAAAACCGGAAATTCAACTGGCATGTCCTCTTGATAAAATTTTCCCTCAAAAGTGTAAAATTAGCTTATTTATTGATTGTTTTGTGGAATAAAATAAAAAGAGTTGAACGAAAAAGAAATCACCATTATTGCCGCCCTCGATAGAAACCGTGGTTTGGGCAAAAACAATGAGCTCTTGTGGCATATTCCTGAAGACCTCAAACGGTTTAAAGCTCTGACTTCTAACCATTGTGTAATTATGGGACGTAAAACCTTTGAATCTCTGCCTTTTGTATTACCCAAAAGAACCAATATAGTTATCAGTCGAAATCCAGAATACAGTGCTCCAGGCGCCCAAGTAGTTCCGGATTTAGCAACAGCTTTGGAAGTGGCTAAAGACGACCCACAACCTTTTATCATCGGTGGAGGACAAATCTATCAACTAGCCCTTGAAGTGGCACATCGGATGGAACTGACTTGGATCGATGAAGTTGCTGATGCAGACACCTATTTCCCTGAATTTTCCTCAGACGTTTGGAAACTGACCGATACTGAATCTTACCCCAATAATGACTCAAGACCCTTAGGATTTACCTTTAAAACATATAAAAGACACGAATAATGAAAGCCTATGTATTCCCTGGGCAAGGTGCCCAATTTCCCGGAATGGGAAAAGACCTTTTAGATCAAAATCCCCAACTCGAATCCCGTTTTCACGAAGCGAATGAAATTCTTGGTTTTGATCTTCAAAAAATTATGTTCGAAGGTTCGAAAGAAGATCTTTTACAAACCCGAGT
>WTJH01000153.1 GCA_011524915.1 Flavobacteriales bacterium
ACCGGAACTTGTTCTCAGGGACCTCGGGTCGCTGTGGAAGCAACGATCTATCAGCCCCCTACTTTAAATCAACCTCAAATTGTACTGGAACAATGCGATGCAGACGGATCTAACGATGGGATAGCTCAATACAACCTCCGTGCCTTTGAGGAAGTGATCTCAGAAAATTTTACCCAACAAATTTTTCGGTATTTCACCAGTCCGCAAAAAACACCTGAAAGTGAAATCTTACAACCCACCAATTTCCAAAATCAGGCGTTTGAACAGACCATTTTCGTCGACGTACAAAACAGTTTTGGCTGTGGCAGTCCTGCGGAGATTGTCCTGAAAGTAGGAGCCAGTACCATCGCTAACGATTTCCGGCAAACCTATAGCATTTGTGAATCTTCCAGCCCAACACTCGTCCCAGGGATGGAACAATGGGACGCCAGCCCTTTTCAAAATATGGTGGACCTATTGGTCGCCTCAGACATCAAATATCAAAATCAAAACATTTCATTAGAACTCTACAGAAATGAAGAGGACGCTTATATTCAAAGAAACCCCATCAACTATACCATCCCAAATTTTTCGTTCCAGATGGACCAAGCCTATCGCCAAGAAATTTGGGCTCGAGTCGATAATTTGAGCCTCAATGAGGTGGAATGCCTTGGGGTGAGTTCCATCGGTGTTTTGCAAGTAAATCCGCTTCCTCGATTTACTCGAACCGATCTTACAGAAGTCATCTGTACCAATGTAGGACCAGAATTGATTCAATTGAGTGCTACAGATTCGCGCACCTATCAATATCGATGGTTCCGCAATGGAGAAGAAATTCAGGGCACCAATCCTTTCGATTCAAGTCAAATACTTTTATACCAAGGAGGAGACTACACCGTACTTGCTAGGGAAGAGAATGATTTGAATTGTGAAGCCCGAATAGAATTTTCCATACAAGAATCTGAACCAGCAACCTTAAGTCTAGAAGATTTAACTATTGATGATCTGAATGCAGATTCTAATCGCGTATCCATTGACCCTAATAGCCTCGGAGATAATGATTATGCTTTTGCCATAGACGCCCCTGGCGGCCCTTTTCAAGAAGAACTTCTCTTTGAGGATGTCCTCCCAGGAATCCACCGACTTTACATCAATGACACTTCTGGTTGTGGAGATATTTTTGTAGAGTTTTCCGTCTTGGGAATCGAAACCTTCTTTACCCCAAATCAAGATGGATTCAATGACTATTGGAATGTCTTAGGCATCAATGAGAATTTTAATCCCAATACCAAAATATTCATTTTTGACCGCCATGGAGTGCTCATGCATGAATTGGATCCACTAGGTCAGGGATGGGACGGAACCTATAATGGACGACCGCTCCCCGCAGACGATTACTGGTTTAGAATTTATTTTCAGGATGGACGCATCAAACAAGGTCACTTCAGTTTAATACGGATATAGAGGAGAGTGAAGCGACTTTGGATACATATACTACTTTTTTTACCTCTTGGATTCCTTCAGGCGCAAGAAGATATACCCTTATATCAGGATTATTTAAGTGAAAACTATTACCTGATTCATCCGGCTATGGTGGGGCATAATCTGTCCGGGATTCGAATCGCAACGGGACTTCGAAAACAATGGTTTAATCAAAAAAATGCGCCCAGTACACAACTGCTTAGTGTAGAATTCAATCCGGATCCAAAAAATGGTCTCGGCTTTTTATTCTATAGAGATTCCAATGGATATAATGCTTTACAAGCGGCCTATTTAAGTTATAGTTATAAAATATACTTCAATAATGAATTTTGGAATACACGCCGCTCCTACCCCACCAAAAACGACAACATCAACGAACTTCATTTTGGGTTGAGTGTGGGACGTATCGAACGGAATTGGGATCGTTCACATATCGATACGCGTTTATACGATCCTTTGGTGAATATTGATATCCCTAACTTTAATGACTATTTAACATTTGATGTGGGGTTGGCCTATCTGACCACTAAATTTTCGGTACAAGCCAGTATCAAAAATCTGGCTTTTAGCCCCATACAATCGAGTCCATACAACAGCCTAGAATCAGCAAATGAAGTCCGTTTCAGAAGGTATGTTTTAGGGCTTCAATACGAACTATATACCTTGAGTGGTTGGAATTTTGAACCTTCCTTTCTGTTCCAGCATGCCGAACAAAATCGACAAAACATCATTGATTTAAATTTTAAAATCTTTAGACTTCTAAAAAATGGGCGATTGTGGACCGGAATATCCTACCGGCAAAATGATATTGGAATCCCTTACCAATACTCTGGAACAACTCAAAGTCAAAAAATGATCCTGATAAGTCCCTTGTTCGGCATCAATCTCAGAAAGATGTCAATGGCTTATTTTGTAACAACTCAGACAGGAGCCGTTAGTCTTCTACCCCGAGGGGTTCATAGCTTACTACTTACTTTTAATCTGTAGTAGCCTCTAAAATCCTCTAAACGAAAAGGATCAAAAGGGTTAAGAGCAATCCCGCAAGACTGAAGTACAAGCCCTTTTTAAATACAGAGGTATGCGGTAGGAACATCCAAAAGGAAGAAATCACAAAAAATAATAGAGATAAACCGAAAAGAATATTCAGCCAATAAATGGGACTATTTGTGGTTGCCTTATGGAGTTTAGTCATTTTTTCCATAATAAAAGGCAACTGTTTTTTAGTGTACTGAGCTTCCCCAGTTGCTTTATTGTAGATGCCTCCATTGTTAAAATAGGCCATTTCTTCGGTCTCTTTATCAAAACTCAATTCTTTAATTTTAAGTGCTTTACCTAAAGCTTCTGCACCCAATTGAGGTTCTACGTTTACCGTTACTGAAACATCCTTTTTAAAGGTATCTGTTTTTCTAAAGATCAAAACGATACCACTTAAGGCATAAACCGCCATTACCCCGGCTAGGAAAAAGCCAAGGTAACGGTGGTATAATCGCATATTAGTATGAAGGTCTTTCTTCATCGATCTACATAAAATTTAGATTAAGCAGCGTTTTGCTTCTTAATCAAGTTTAATGCAGAACCTTCTTTAAACCATTCGATCTGCTGAGCATTATAGGTATGATCGGCAAGGATGGTATCTTGAGATCCATCGGCATGTGTCACCTCTATAGTCAACGGCTTTCCAGGAGCAAAGTCCTGAAGATCGACAAAGTTAAAGCTATCGTCTTCCTGAATGAGGTCGTAGTCTGCCTCGTTTTGGAAGGTAATTCCTAGCATCCCTTGCTTTTTAAGATTCGTTTCGTGAATCCGAGCAAAAGATTTTACCAATACCACACGTACACCTAGGTGACGGGGCTCCATAGCTGCATGCTCTCGAGAAGAACCTTCACCATAGTTGTGGTCCCCTACAACAACTGTAGGAATACCAGCAGCTTTGTATTCGCGTTGTACATCAGGTACTCCACCATATTCGCCAGAAAGTTGATTTTTGACAAAGTTGGTTTGCTGATTAAAGGCATTAACAGCACCGATAAGACAGTTGTTAGAAATATTATCTAAATGTCCACGGAAACGCAACCAAGGACCGGCCATTGAAATATGGTCTGTTGTACATTTCCCGTGCGCTTTAATCAATAATTTGGCTCCCGTTATATTTTCTCCATTCCAAGGCTGGAAGGGGGTTAACAACTGAAGTCTTTCGGAGCTTTCATTGACCACCACTTCAACGGCAGAACCGTCTTCTTGTGGTGCTAAATATCCGTTGTCCTTAACATCAAATCCTTGAGGTGGAAGTTCCATCCCCTGAGGAGCATCTAACATAACTTCTTCGCCTTCCTGATTGATGAGTTTATCGGTCATTGGATTAAAATCCAATCGCCCAGAGATCGCAACTGCAGCAACCATTTCAGGGGAAGCTACAAAAGCGTGGGTGTTCGGGTTACCATCCGCTCGTTTAGAAAAGTTTCGGTTAAAGGAGTGGATGATAGAATTCTTTTCTTGCTTATCAGCTCCCTCACGAGCCCATTGTCCAATACAAGGACCACAAGCATTGGTAAATATACGTGCATTAAGATCTTCGAAAATATCTAACAAACCATCTCTTTCAGCTGTATATCGTACTTGTTCGGAACCTGGGTTGATCCCAAATTCGGCTTTGGTAACAAGCTTTTTTTCCACGGCTTGCTGGGCAATAGAAGCCGCACGAGAAAGATCTTCGTAGGAAGAGTTTGTACACGAACCAATAAGTCCCCACTCCACCTGAAGTGGCCAATCGTTAGTCTTGGCAGCGTTTTGCATTTGATCTACCGGTGTTGCTAAATCCGGAGTAAAAGGTCCGTTGATATGTGGCTGTAGCGTATCCAGATCAATTTCAATTACTTGATCGAAATATTGCTCCGGTTGAGCATAAACCTCTGGATCGGCGGTTAAATGGGATCGGACCGCATTGGCAGCATCTGCCACATCATCTCTACCGGTAGATCGTAAATAACGCTCCATAGATTCGTCATAACCAAAGGTAGAAGTCGTTGCACCAACTTCAGCACCCATATTACAAATCGTTCCTTTACCTGTACATGACATGGATTCAGCTCCTTCACCAAAGTATTCGATGATGGCACCTGTTCCTCCTTTAACCGTAAGGATACCAGCTACCTTTAGAATAACATCCTTAGGAGCGGTCCATCCATTAAGTTTTCCATTGAGTTTTACTCCAATAAGCTTTGGAAATTTTAATTCCCATGGCATCCCAGCCATAACATCAACCGCATCCGCTCCTCCAACACCAATGGCAAGCATTCCAAGTCCACCAGCATTAACGGTATGCGAATCTGTCCCAATCATCATTCCTCCAGGGAAAGCATAATTTTCTAAAACTACTTGATGTATAATTCCAGCTCC
>WTJH01000023.1 GCA_011524915.1 Flavobacteriales bacterium
CGAATTCCAAAATTTCAGCATTTAAATTGTTAAGGGTGGTCATATCGAGTACTTCCCCCCTGCGGATATATCGGAATATGGTGTTGGCCGTTAAGAGTTTTTTATTGATTAGGGTATCTATCCCTATGGATTGGGAGAGCTGGAAATAGTCCATATTTTCAACCAAAGCTATCGTTTTATGAACCGATTTCGATTTGGCCATCAAACAAGACATGATGTTGGTCTCCGAGTTATGTGTAACAGCAATAAAGGCATCCATATTTTCGATGGCCTCCTCTTCCAAGAGTTCCACGGTTCTTCCATCTCCATGGACCACCATAGCATTGGGCAAATGGTCGGCAACTTCCAATGCCCTGTTCTTATCCTTTTCGATCAGGGTAACATTAAACTTCTGAGCACTGAGCAATTCGGCAGCATGAAAACCGATATTCCCGCCTCCAAGAATCATAACATTTTTGATCTGCGTATGACTTTGTCCGGTAAGTTTCAAAAGTTCGGCCCCTCCTTTTTCGTCTGTGATAAAAAAAGCGTGGTCTCCCGCCTCAAAAACCGTATCCCCCCGAGGAATCATCGTAAATTGAGTTCCTCTCCTTTGAATGGCAATAGGCATAAAGTGTACATCGGGAAAGATCGAAGCAGCTTCCTGAACGGATTTTCCCACAAAAGGAACCCCTTGTCCAATGGTCGTTCCCAAAAGATTGAGAGCCCCGTCTTCAAAAACATAACTGTTGGTAAATGCAGACTGATCCAACAGACGTTCGATTTCCCCACATGCCAAACGTTCTGGCGAAATAAGGTCGTCGATTCCTATGGCTTTAAAATCGATCTGATTTTGATCCGAAACATATTCAAAAGAAGAAATACGAGCGATCGTACGTTTGGCTCCCAGCTGCTTGGCCAAAGCACAAACCGTGATGTTCATAGACTCCTGAGAAGTTACGGCAATAAATAAGTCCGCTTGAGCAGCGTCCGAATCCATCAGCGTGGATAGTGCACTGGCATCCCCTCGGATGGTTTTAATATCCAAATGAGTTTCGGCATAGTGTAAGCGGTCTTTTTCCGTATCTATTAAAGAAATATCTAAAGCTTCATAGGACAAAAGTTTCGCCAAATGAAACCCGACTTCTCCGGCACCTGCGATTACTATTTTCATATAGAAGTAGACTGAACTTTGAAATAAAAAACGTCCTGAAAAGATGAACTAAGGACCTGCATCATGAGCATTAGAATACTAAATGGTTTTCAAATATACTTCCTTTTCCGAACATCCACCCATTTGCCCTAGATAATGCCATATATTTGCACCCTATGAAAGAGTCAGTAAAACCCTACGCCTCCGAACAAACTTCCAAGAAAGTTCAAGTTCGACAAATGTTTGATTCCATTTCTGGACGCTACGATAGCCTCAATCGAGTGATCAGTTTTGGTATTGACGTACAATGGCGTAAAAATCTGATCAACCGGGTGCTCCAACACAAACCACAAAAGGTTCTGGATGTAGCCACCGGTACTGGAGATTTAGCTCTTTCCCTAGCGCAAAAGAATGCTGATATTGCTATCGTTGGTTTAGACCTATCCCCGGGAATGCTGGACTTAGGGAAGCAAAAAATCCAACAAGCCCAAAAGTCTAATCAAATTGAAATGATTGTAGGCGATTCTGAAGCCCTGCCCTTTGAAGACCAAAGCTTCGATGCGGTCATGGTTGCTTTCGGGGTTCGAAATTTTGAAAATTTAGACCAAGGTTTAACAGAAATTCTAAGGGTCTTAAAGCCCCAGGGACAACTCACTGTTTTAGAAACGGCTGTTCCCAAGTCGCTGTTCTTACGGCTAGGATACCAAATATATACCGGGGCTATCATGCCACTAATCGGACGACTTTTTTCGAGTGATAAAAAAGCCTACAGTTATCTCTCTTCCTCAGCAGCTGCATTTCCCTGTGGAGAAGCCTTCAACAATATTTTACGTAAAAATGGGTTTATAGAAGTACAAGATTTCCCCCAAACACTGGGAGTAGCTTCTATCTACTGTGCATACAAAGCTTAACATAAGAATATTTGTTTGTCTTGGGCTCTATGCGATAAACGCATGGGGTCAATACCCCACCGTTCGAGAACGGATCACCAATCTGCCAACCTTTGATGACCGTTTCCTGCACTACGGATATTTTTTGGGGGTCAATCAATACGATTTTAAATTTCAGTACACCGACGATTTTTACCGAGACGATAATGTATATCTCGACCGAGCTGATATAGAAGTGGAGCAAAGTACAGGCTTTCAGGTGGGACTTATCGGTGACATGAGAATTGCCTCTTTTGCCAATCTCCGAATCGAACCTGGATTGTATTACAACCAAAGAAATTTAAAATACCCCGAGAATTTTGGCTTAGATGAGGAAGTGGACCGCTTTCGGGAAGTAAAATCGACCAATATTCGACTGCCCTTAGTCTTAAAATTAAGCGCTAAAAGGATTAATAATTTCCGCCCCTATGTGCTGGCAGGAGCAGCCCTCGAATTCGATTTATCCTCAAACGAAAAAAACAAAGACGATAATGCCAGTGGAATCTTTAGAACTACGGCTCAAAACCATACCTATGAACTGGGTTTTGGATTTGATTTTTATCTCTTTTACTTTAAATTCTCTCCTTCCATCCGAGGAATATTTATGATCAACGATCAACTGATTCAGGATACGCCTCCAAACGATGCTCCACGGACTTGGCGCAGTCCATGGACAGGATTCCTCAAACAAATGCAAACGCGAGCGGTAGTGCTCACCTTTACCTTTGAGTAGTTAGGATCGGAAGGCTGCTAGGACAATAGCGGCTGCAGTCCCTACATTCAGACTATCAATAGGGTTGGACATTTCGTATTTAGGAATATTCATCTGCTGATCCACATAAGGGCTTACAGCGTCTGAAATTCCGTGCGACTCGCTCCCCATCACAACAACAGCCTCGGAAGCTAAGTCCAAAGATCCAAGTGCTTTTCCTTCCAAAAAAGTTCCATACACAGGAAGTGACGTTTGCTCTAAGGTTTGAGCCAGGTCGGTATAGAGGCAACTGACCCGCCCCAATGAACCCATAGTGGCTTGAACCACCTTAGGATTATAGCAATCTACCGTATCCAAGGAACACCAAATTTGAGGCACCCCAAACCAATCACACAAACGAATAATGGTCCCCAAGTTCCCCGGATCAGATATCCCATCCAGCGCAACAACCAAACCTTTATGCTTGAGCTGATCCGCAACAGGAATCTTAAATACCCCAAAATACGGACTGGGATTTTTTAAAAAAGTAAGTTGCTTCATTTGCCCTTCAGATATGGTCTCACAACCCCATTCTGCTTGGGACAAACTGCTGTAAAGAGCTTCAACCGAATAATTCGCTTGAACCAATGCTTGGACATTTTTTTCGCCTTCAGCCACAAAAAGACCTTCAGAAAGACGATATTTTTTCTGCTGGAGTTTCTGAAAACGTTGGATTTGTTTTTTGGTCAGCATAGAAAAGGCTTAATTTTGAATAAATGTCCAGCGATAGCCGCATTGAAAATTTACGGAACAAAAATAGCGTTAATTCTTTTGGTGGTAGGATTCTTTCAGCGATGCAGTGTCATCCGAAAAATTCCGGACCAACACCAATGGCTTGAAAAGGTCAACTATTCCGTGAACGATACTTTACAGTCGATTCGTAAACTCTCAATTCCCCCCAGTGACTATAGCCCCAATACCAAGTTTTTAGGAATCCCCTTAGGAGCCCTCACCTACCAGTTGGTAACCGACACCCCAAAAGAAGATTTTCAACGCTGGATCGCCAAAAAACCCAAAAGAGCAGATCGCTTAGAACAATGGTTTTCCCAAAAACAAGTCGATGTTCTGGAGCGATACTACTCCAATACTGTCGGCTGGGTACAACAACTGGGGCAAAAAACGGTCCTGATAGACTCCTCAGCCATTCAGAATAGAGCCAAAGAATTAGAAAGCTTCTATAAAGGTTTAGGGTATCTTGACGCTCAGGTCGATTATTCGATCGATTCTACCGCCCTTAAAAAGGCACAGCTCACCTATCAAATTCAGACCGATAAACAATATTACATCTCCCAATACAAAACACAAATAGACTCCAAAGAGCTGGATAGTCTTTACTATATCTCTACCAATAAACCATTGATTCGTGCCGGTCAGCCATTCGAGCCCGGTTTGTTGGAACTCGAACGTAAGCGTCTGATACAGTTTTTTCGAGACAACGGCGTGTATAACTTTCAAAGTCCTTCGCTTAGGTATCAGGCAGCTATTGATAGCCTAGGCTTAGATGCCGGAATTGATCTTACCCTAAAGGTCAGTAATTTGCAAATTAGAGCGAATGACACTCTGATTACCCGAGAGTATAAGACCTATCCCATCAAGTCTATTGCCCTGTATATAGATCAGGAAAACTCCAACTTCCCCTTCTATCAATCTTCCTACAGCAAGGATAGTATCGAAATATTTACGCAGGGGAAACTCCGCTATAAACCCCGAGCACTCCTCAGAGGATTGTTTATGAAACCTGGCGACCTCTACAGTGATACAGACCGAAACCAGAGTTATAAATATTTTTCTAAGCTTCAAAATTTCAAATATCCAAGTATTGGCTATCGCCCGCATCCCGAAGACAGTACCCAACTCCAAACACAAGTATTTCTTACCCCTAAAGAACGTTTTTCGTTAGGGTTCGATTTGGATGTTTCACATTCCAATATTCAAGACGTCGGATTGGCACTGGGAACCAATGCGCAAATAAGAAATACCTTTAGGAGAACCGAACTTTTAAAATTCCAAATCAAAGCCAATCTGGGAGCTTCTCAAGACTTAGGGACTCAAGAAAATCAATTTTTTAATCTTTTTGAGTTTGGAGGAGACTTAAATCTAAACTTCCCTCATATTCGTCCCCCCTTCAGTCAAAAGGATTGGGTTGCTCGAGAAGCCAATCCTAACACGCGAGTGTATATAGGCTTAGGACTCCAACAAAACATTGGTTTAGATAAAGAATTTTATAGAATCGGATATGAATATAACTGGCAACCCAAATCCGAACTTAAATTCAGCTGGAAGTGGTTAGATGCCCTTTATGTCAATAATCGAAATGCTGAAAATTATTTCAATGTCTATCGCAATAGTTTTGAACGCTTAGAAGAATTGGCCCTGAGCTATCCTCAGCAAAACTACTTTGACGACCAAGGAAGACTCACCATCCCCGACGGAACAAACACCTTTATTTCGGACGTCATCACTGGTCGAAGTACAATCGATCAGGATTCAAATGACTATAGAACAGTACTCAATGTAGCCGAACGCCGGAATCGACTATCTGCCAACAACCTGATCTTGGGGAATAGTTTCAATATGTTTTATTCCACCAAGCAAAATCTACTGGATGAAACCTTTTGGCAGATGAATTTAAAAACCGAACTGGTGGGGAATCTGTTGCACTGGGGTTTGCAGCAATTTAATGGAGACCGAAACGAAAATGGACTGCTAGTCATCGACGGTTTAGAACCCTCCCGATATGCCAAAGCAGAACTTACTTTTATTCGTCATTTGCGATTGGGAAAAACGATCTGGGCTTTTCGGGCTTTTGGAGGGCTTGCTCTTCCCCTAGGTGAGGCCAACTCAGTTCCCTTTGCTCGCTCCTTTTTTACTGGCGGCTCCAATGAAAACCGAGGTTGGAAAGTGTATCAACTGGGACCCGGAAGCTCCGACAATAACAACGAGTTTAATGAAGCCAATATGAAACTTGCATTTAATGCGGAATGGCGTTTCGATCTGGCAGGAAAATTAAAGGGAGCTCTTTTCGCAGATTTAAGTAATATTTGGAATGTTCAGGACAATGTAACCGATAGCAAAATGCGCTTCGATGGCTGGCAGGATTTAGATGAATTAGCCTTGGCTACAGGCTTTGGACTCCGATACGATTTTGATTTTTTTGTATTCCGCCTAGACACAGGATTCAAAACCTACAACCCTGTTTATGAGCCTGATATGCGCTGGGGAACCGATCTAGAATTGAAGAAAGCGGTTTTTAATATCGGAATTAATTATCCGTTTTAAGGAATAAGTTTAATTTTGCCCAAAACCAGATTGATGAAGACAAACTTTCCCGCCGGAGTATTAACCGGCACCCAAGTACAAGACGTATTTCAACTCGCCAAAGAGAAGGCTTTTGCTCTTCCGGCAGTTAATGTGACTGGAAACAACACCATAAATGCAGTAATTGAAACCGCTGCAGAACTCAACAGCCCTGTTATTGTTCAATTCTCCAACGGAGGATCGCAGTTCAATGCCGGAAAAGGCTTGTCGAATGACAATCAAAAAGCTGCAATTGCAGGAGGTATCGCCGGTGCTCATCATGTACACCAACTAGCAGAGGCCTATGGCGCTCGTGTTATTCTGCATACAGACCACTGTGCCAAAAATCTTTTGCCTTGGATCGATGGATTACTCGATGCTAGTGAAGCACACTTTAAAGCTACAGGAAAACCTTTGTATAGCTCTCATATGATTGATCTATCAGAGGAACCCCTAGAAGAAAATATTGCTCTTTGCAAAACCTATTTGGAACGCATGGAAAAAATGGGAATGACGCTAGAGATCGAACTTGGAATTACCGGAGGTGAAGAAGACGGAGTAGATAATACGGATGTCGATAGCTCCAAGCTATACACCCAACCCGAAGAAGTGGCTTATGCATTTGAAGAATTACGTCAAGTATCTGATCAGTTCACCGTTGCAGCAGCTTTTGGAAACGTTCATGGGGTATACAAACCCGGGAATGTTGTACTAACGCCAAAAATCCTTAAAAACTCTCAAGAGTACATTCAAGAAAAATACAATTTGGGACATAACCCTGTTGACTTTGTATTTCACGGAGGATCGGGATCTTCCTTGGAAGAAATTCGCGAATCTATCGGATATGGAGTTATTAAAATGAATATTGATACCGATCTACAATTTGCCTTTACCTCCGGTATTCGCGATTATATGATCGACAAGCAAGATTACCTAAAGACTCAGATAGGAAACCCTGAAGGATCTGATGTGCCCAACAAAAAATTCTACGATCCGCGCAAATGGTTGCGCTTAGGGGAAGAAACATTCAAAGCCCGGTTGAAGCAAGCCTTCGAAGACTTGAATAATGTAAATACCCTGAGTTAAATTTTATACATTTAAATTTTAAAACTCATTTAGATGTCTTGGTTTAAACGAAGTGAAAAGGGGATTCAAACCCGAACAGAGGAAAAAAAAGACACTCCAAAAGGTCTTTGGTATAAAACTCCGACCGGGAAAATCATAGAAACCCAAGAGTTAGCCGATAACTTTTATGTTTCTCCCGAAGACGACTATCACGTTCATATTGGAAGTAAAGAGTATTTCGAAATACTGTTTGACGACAATCAATTTGATGAGCTTGCCCCTGGTTTAGAGGCTAAAGATTTCCTCAAATTCGAGGATACCAAAAAATACAATGACCGAATCAAAGCTGCCCAAAAAAAATCGGGGCTTAAAGATGCTATTCGAGTCGCTGTAGGTCCATCAAAGGGCAGCCCCTTGGTAGTTGCTTGTATGGACTTCCAATTCATTGGTGGATCCATGGGGTCTGTGGTTGGCGAAAAAATTTCAAGAGCCGTAGATCACTGCCTAGAACACAAACTTCCACTTTTGGTGATCTCTAAATCGGGAGGAGCACGTATGATGGAATCTGCAACCTCTTTGGTACAAATGGCCAAGACATCGGCCAAGCTCAATGCACTGAGCCAGGCAGGGCTTCCTTATATTTCTTTATGTACCGACCCAACCACGGGTGGAACTACAGCTTCTTTTGCAATGCTGGGAGATATCAATATTGCCGAACCCAATGCACTAATAGCCTTTGCTGGACCTCGAGTCGTACGTGACACTACTGGAAAAGACCTTCCCGAAGGTTTCCAACGCAGTGAATTTTTAAAAGAAAAAGGGTTTTTAGACTTTATTGTTCACCGCAAACAGCTCAAAGATCAATTGAACCTTTATTTGGATCTCATTCTAAACCAACCTATTCGCGATTAAAAGACTTTAGCTATTATAATTTTAGCTATCTTTGCACCGCTAAAAAAGCGTACATAAAAATCATTTAAATAATATTGGCATGTATTTATCAAAAGAAGTAAAAGAAGGAATCTTCAAAAAACACGGAAAATCAGCAGCAGACACAGGTTCTCCTGAAGGTCAAATTGCTTTATTTTCGCACCGCATTCAACACTTATCCGATCACTTAAAATCCAACAAAAAAGATTTTAATACAGAGCGTTCTCTCGTTCGTTTGGTTGGAAAAAGACGTAATCTCTTAGATTATTTAAAGGCGAAAGATATTGAGCGTTACCGCGCCATTATCAAGGAGCTAGGCTTACGTAAATAAGAGCACTCTGGAAATTAGTTCCTGAACCCTTAAGTTTTTCATTGGTTGCCGCAACACACAACACTTTGGTTAACCCTTATTGAAAAACATGACACCAAAATCATTTACTCAAGAAATCCATCTTAGCGATGGTCGCAGTATTAGCCTGGAAACAGGAAAGCTAGCGAAACAAGCAGACGGGTCTGTAGTCGTGCGTATGGGCAACTGTATGCTATTAGCTACAGCAGTCTCTGCAAGACAAGCTTCTCCAGTAGATTTTTTACCTCTAACGGTAGACTACAGAGAAAAATTTGCTGCTGCAGGACGTTTCCCTGGAGGCTTTTTTAAACGTGAAGCACGTCCGAGCAATGAAGAGATTCTAACCATGCGTCTTGTAGACCGTGTGCTTAGACCTTTGTTCCCGAAAGACTATCATGCCGAAACTCAAATCATGATTCAGTTGATGTCTCATGACGAAGAGGTTATGCCGGATGCACTTGCAGGACTTGCCGCTTCTGCAGCCCTACAATTATCAGATATTCCTTTCGAAACTCCTATTTCGGAAGCCCGGGTAGCACGTGTCGATGGAGCGTTTATCATCAACCCCAGTAAGGCACAGTTAGAGGCTTCTGACATTGACATCATGATTGGTGCCAGTGCAGACTCTGTTGCCATGGTTGAAGGAGAATTCGATGAAGTTTCGGAAGCAGAGATGCTCGAAGCCATCAAATTTGGACACGACGCCATTAAGCAACAAATCGAAGCTCAAGTAGCTTTAGCAAAAGCAGTAGGCCTTAAGGAAACGCGCGAATACGAAGAAGAGCACAACGACGCCGACCTAGAAGAGAAAATCTTAGGTCTGGCTTACCAGCAATGTTATGACATAGCGAAATCCGCAAGTTCCAAAAGCGAACGTTCCGAAAAATTCAGTTTGCTTAAAGACGAAATTAAAGAAGGATACTCCGAAGAAGAACTAGAAGAGTTTGGAGATTTGATTTCTAAATATTTCGGAAAAGCACAAAAGAAAGCCGTACGCGATTTGGTCCTTAACGAAGGGATCCGATTGGATGGCCGTGCTACAGACGAAATCCGACCCATCTGGTGTGAAGTAGATTATTTGCCCTCCACGCATGGATCTGCAATATTTACACGAGGAGAAACTCAAGCCCTAGCTACAACAACTCTAGGGACCTCCAGAGAGTCGAATATTATTGATCTCCCAACAGAACAAGGAGAAGAAAACTTCTATTTACATTACAACTTTCCACCCTTCTCTACTGGGGAAGCTCGTCCTTTAAGAGGAACTTCACGACGAGAAGTAGGACACGGAAACTTGGCACAACGAGCCTTGAAAAAAGTAATGCCAGACGACTGTCCTTACACGGTTCGTGTCGTATCTGAGGTTTTAGAATCGAACGGTTCTTCTTCTATGGCAACTGTTTGTGCCGGAACAATGGCCCTAATGGATGCGGGAGTACAGATCCGAAAGCCTGTTTCAGGGATTGCCATGGGTCTGATTACGGACGGAGATAAATACGCTGTTCTATCGGATATCTTAGGAGATGAAGATCACCTAGGAGATATGGACTTTAAGGTAACGGGAACCGAAAATGGAATTACCGCTTGCCAAATGGATATCAAAATCAAAGGATTGTCCTATGAAATCCTTACCGAAGCCCTTGAACAAGCGCGTAAAGGAAGATTACATATCCTTGAAAAATTAGTCGAAACCATTGACTCGCCGGCTGCTCAAGTGAAAGCACATGCGCCTAAAATGGTTAAGATCACCATCCCGAATGACTTTATTGGAGCCGTTATTGGGCCTTCAGGAAAAGTTATTCAGGAGATGCAAAAAGAAACCGGAACTACCATCGTTATTGAAGAAGAAGGTGACGTAGGTGTAGTTGAGATCTTAGGAGTTGAACAAGAAATGATTGATGCAGTGATTCAAAGAATCGAAAACATCACCTTTGTTCCTCAAAAAGACGAGACCTATGAGGTTAAAGTCGTAAAGATCTTAGATTTTGGTGCTGTTGTAGAATTTGTTCCTGGAAATGAAACCCTTTTACACATCTCCGAAATCGCTTGGGAAAGAATTGAAAAAGTAACCGATGTGATTAACCTAGATGATACAATCGAGGTGAAATACATGGGAATCGATCCTAAGACACGGAAACAAAAAGTATCTCGAAAAGCACTTTTACCTCGACCCGAACGAAAAAATCGTCCGCCAAGAGACAAAAAGGAATAGTTTTTGATGCTACTCTGCCCGTACGGGTTTGAATTAATTGTATAAACGTAGATGAGACAACTCAAAATCACCAAGCAGGTAACCAATAGGGAAACAGCTTCCTTAGACAAATACCTGCAAGAAATAGGTAAAGTAGACCTAATTACTGCTGAAGAAGAAGTGGAATTGGCACAACGCATCAAAGCGGGGGACCAAATCGCTTTGGAAAAGCTAACTAAGGCCAATCTCCGATTTGTGGTATCGGTTGCAAAACAATACCAAAATCAGGGACTCACACTTCCTGATTTGATCAATGAAGGAAATTTAGGACTGATCAAAGCGGCTCAACGTTTTGATGAGACCCGAGGATTTAAGTTTATTTCCTATGCCGTTTGGTGGATCCGTCAGTCTATTTTACAAGCACTCGCAGAACAATCGCGTATCGTGCGCCTTCCGCTTAATAAAATTGGTTCGATCAATAAGATCAATAAAACCTATGCATATTTAGAGCAAGCGCACGAAAGAGCTCCCTCTGCAGAAGAGATTGCAAAAGAATTGGATATGACCATCAATGATGTTAAGGAGTCCCTCAAAAACTCCGGACGTCATTTATCGATGGACGCTCCTTTAGTGGAAGGCGAGGATTCTAATCTGTATGATGTTTTAAATACAGAAGAATCTCCGAATCCAGATAAAACACTTTTGCACGAATCTCTTCGAACAGAGATCGAAAGAGCGCTGGAAACCCTTACGCCACGAGAAGCTGATGTAGTTCGTTTATACTTTGGTTTGGGAAATCAACACGCCATGACTTTGGAAGAAATTGGGGAAACATTTGATCTGACAAGAGAACGTGTTCGTCAAATTAAAGAAAAAGCCATTCGTCGATTAAAACATACCTCACGAAGCAAAATATTAAAAACATATTTAGGCTAATCATTCATAAAAACAACCTTAGGGTTGTTTTTTTTTACCTCTTTTTATGAAAAATCCAATAATTGCACCCTCACTCTTAGCCGCAGATTTCGGCAACTTACAACGGGATTGTGAAATGGTCAATGCAAGTGCTGCCGATTGGTTTCACATCGATATTATGGACGGGGTTTTTGTTCCCAATATATCTTTTGGAATGCCTGTGCTAAAAGCCATCCAGAAGCATGCAAAAAAGCCCTTAGACGTACATTTGATGATTGTGGACCCAGACCGCTATACCGAGACTTTTGCAAGCCTAGGAGCTGAAATTCTTACGGTACATTACGAGGCCTGTACACACCTACACAGAAGCTTGCAGAATATTCGAGCGAATGGAATGAAAACAGGAGTGGCCTTAAACCCACATACGCCGGTTGGGGTATTGGAAGATCTTTTACCAGAAATTGATTTGGTTTGTCTGATGAGTGTCAATCCCGGTTTTGGTGGACAATCTTTTATTGAGCGTACCTACAGTAAAGTAAAACAACTCAAACAAATGATCGTCGAACAAAAGACCCAAACCAAAATTGAAATCGATGGAGGAGTTACTTCAGCAAATGCCGCTCAGCTCGTTGCTGCTGGGGCAGATGCATTAGTAGCCGGGAGTTTTGTCTTTGGAAGTGACGATCCAAAAGCTACTATAGAAGCGCTTAAGAAAATCTAAATTCCAATCTATAAAACAAAAAAAGGGAGCAATATGCTCCCTTTTTTTATAGGTCTATTCTTAAATTATTGTTGACGGAACTGAACGCGTCGGTTTTGTGCTCGACCCTGAGGCGTCTCATCATCCCCAATCGGATTTGTCTCTCCAAAGCTTTGAACTTCCAAACGCTCTGCTGGAACTCCTAATTGAATCAGGTAATCCCGAACGGCTTCCGCTCTTTGTTGGGAGAGTTTAAGGTTATAAGCTTCATCACCATCCGAGGACGAATATCCTTCGATGATTAGTTTTCCATTCGGATTCTCGTCTAATAAAGCTTTGATTTTTTCCAGATTTTGCTTGGGTTTTTTACCCATAATACGAGCGCTTTGAGCTGGGAAATTAATGTTGTATCCGAGTTTATTTAGCGTACTCATAATTTCATCCGAAAGTGCAGGGCATCCTTCATTTTCAACTGTTCCCGCTTCGTCCGGACATTTGTCTTGTTCGTCCGGAACACCATCTTCATCCGCATCTGGTAATGGACATCCATTATTGGAAGCAGGACCAACTTCTTCTGGACACTCGTCAATTCCATCGTGTACTTCGTCCATATCACTATCAGGACATCCACTCATTTCTGAAGATCCAGGAACATCTGGACAAAGATCATCTTTATCTGGAGTACCGTCACCATCCGCATCTGGACATCCCTTTAATTCAACAGGACCTGCCTCTTCTGGACAATCGTCCTCATTGTCAGGTATGGTATCTTCATCCGTGTCAGGACATCCTTCGTATTCCTTTAGACCGGGAAGCTGTGGACATTTATCCTTGATATCAATTATCCCATCTTTGTCGGAATCTTTGGCTCCGAAAAGGTAATTGACCCCTAATGTATGATTGAAATGATCTACTCCAAAACGCTCATAAGGATTGTTATAGGTAGATTTAATTCCTAATTTAAGTTTTTCAGCCAAGCGAATATCGATCCCAAAACCACCACTCATCATTTGAGACATGTTTTTGGAAAGTAAGGCACTGGAGTTGGTTTCTTGATCTAAACTGGCATACCCCCATCCTCCGTAGAGATAAGGGCTGAACAATTTGTCTTGTAAAGGAGCAAACTTGGCAAAAGCATTTGCAGAATAGAATGGAAATTCTACGTCGTCCAATCCATCAACTTTTTTAATCAAATTTACAGTACCCTCGACTCCTAAAGAAAGTCCTCCTTTGATGCGTCTTGAAACACTTATCGTTGGACCACCTAGGTTCCAATGATCTCCAACATTTAAAAAATCATCAAATATTTCCCCTTGGGCTGATATTTGCCGGGAACCTTTTTCTCCCGCACTAGAAACATCAACGGCGGAAGCACCTACTGTGATCTGCCAAGGATATACAGAATTTTGTGCTTGTAGACCAAAACCACAAAGCAGAATAAAGCCTATACACTTGGGTAACAAATTTCTCATATTGTCGCGTTTATGCTTAAGTATTAACTCAAATTAAGCCGGTTTAGTATATTGCAAATGAATTATTTTGTTCCTTATTTACAGGTCAATTTATAGATCCCAATTTAAACTAACAAAGAACTGAAAATGAATTATTTAAAATTAAGCCTCAGACTCCTTTTGGGATTCTGTTTTCAAATGTCCCTTTGGGCACAAGATTTAAAGCAATCGCCATGGCATATCGTTGCAGATGACATAGATCCAAACAACTACTATGGCGTTACGGTAGCCAACGGAATGGTAGGTATGGTTTCTTCTCCTCAACCCCTCCAAGTAGATGAAGTAATTCTTAATGGTGTTTATGATTATTATCAACGGGGTCGGGTAAGTAATATTCTAAAAACCTTCAGCCATATGAATATGCATCTCGAAGTGGATAATAGACGCATAGGACCCAAGGATGTACAGGGTTACGAACAGATCCTAAATATGGAAGAAGCTGCTTTGGTTACACGCTACACCATCCCTAAAAAAGCGAAAGTCAAACAACAACTTCTTGCCCTACGCAACCTGCCCTATTCCAGTATGGCCATTGTAGAAATTACAGCTCTAGAAGATATTCATATCCGGCCCATCAACTTTATACAAGCACCTGATCACTTAGCTGATGTACGCAACTATTATGCAGAAATTGATCGACCACACGTACTCATCCCATTGATGACCTCGGTAGCCAAAAGCCCGGGACAAAAAACAGTGGCCGCTTCCACCAGCTTTATATTTCCTGAAAAGCATGGAGATGAACCTAAAATCATTCATGAAGACTGGGACTATAACATGCACCTGATGAAATTCAATAAGTCTCTAAAAAAAGGAGAAACCTATCGTTTTGCATTGGTGGGATCTACCATGGCTTCGGTTCATAACAACGATCCACAAAATGAAGTCGAACGCCTGACACTTTTTGCAAAATTGGAAGGAATTCAGCGCTTGTATGGTGCGCATCAAAAAGCGTGGTCAAAATTATGGGAACACGATATAGTCATCGAAGGAGACCTAAGATCTCAAAAAGCAGTTCGTTCGGCTCTGTATCATTTATATTCATTTGCTAGAGAAGGAACCGCATATTCACTATCTCCTATGGGACTCTCAGGCTTGGGATATAACGGACATGTGTTCTGGGATACCGAACTATGGATGTATCCCCCATTATTGGTCTTACAACCGGGAATTGCTAAATCTTTACTCGAGTATCGCTATCAGCGATTAGAAGCGGCCAAAGCAAATGCTTTTGCCCATGGATATGCAGGGGCTATGTTCCCTTGGGAATCTGCCGAAGATGGATCTGAAGACACCCCTATTTGGGCGCTTACAGGACCCTTTCAACAGCATATAAGTGCAACGGTAGGATGGGCGTTTTGGCAATACTATTGGGTAACTCAAGACCACGATTGGTTAGCTACACGGGGCTATCCCGTCCTGGAAGCGGTTGCTGAGTTTTGGAGCAGTCGGGTCGAACGCAACGGTCCCCAACAATACGATATCAAAAATGTAATTGGAGCCAATGAGTGGGAAGAAAATATCGACAACAACGCCTTCACCAACGGAATGGTAAAAACAGTTTTAGAATATGCGAGTTTAGCAGCCGAAGCCTTAGGTAAAACACCAAATCCGGATTGGAGACAGGTTGCCGAAAACATTCCGATCCTTCAATTTCCCGATGGAACCACCCGGGAAAATGCTACCTATGACGGAGTAACCATCAAACAAGCAGATGCCAACCTACTCTCCTATCCCCTAAAAGTAGTTCAAGGAGAAGAGGCCATTCGAAGAGATTTGGAGTATTACGAACCTCGATTTTCTCCCGATGGCCCTGCCATGGGACAAGCGATTCTTTCCGTCTTGCACAGCCGACTCGGAAATATCAAAAAAGCCTATTCAGTCTTTGAAAAAAGCTATCAGCCCAATGAACTTCCTCCCTTTCGTGTATTAGCGGAAACGGCTGGAGGAACAAATCCATATTTTGCTACAGGTGCTGGAGGCATGTTACAGGCAGTCCTGTTTGGATTTGGCGGCTTGGATATAGGTGCTGATGGAGTTCAGCAGCAGCCAACTCAACTCCCAAAAGCGTGGAAAAGCCTTACCCTAAAAGGAATTGGAAAAGATCAAAAAACATTCACCATAAGGCCCTAAATATATGTTTCAGCTTTCAAAAAAATATTGGTTCTTCATTTGTATTGGAATGCTCAGTTGTACAGAGACTGTTCAAACTCCTGAAATAACTGTCGATACCCCCGAACAACTCTACGGAGATTTATTTTATGCCGTTCAAACAGCGGAAGTATTTCCCGACAGTAAAACCTTTGTAGATCAGGAACCCAAAGTCCCTGTTGCAGAAATTCAAAAAGCATTTGAACAATGGGAAGATCGTTCGGAAGAAGGCTTGCGAAAATTTGTCGATCAATATTTCGAATTGCCAACCCCGCAGCTGGATTTTAAGTCCGACACCCTGGCTATTGAAACCCACATCAAAAAACTCTGGTCCTTTCTAAAGCGCGAACAACAAACCCCTAAAAGTGGAACCTTGATTGCTCTCCCAAATCCCTATGTGGTGCCTGGTGGCCGATTTAGAGAAGTCTATTATTGGGACAGCTATTTTACCATGCTTGGATTGCAACAAGACGATGAAGTTGAAACCATTCAGCATATCGTCGATAATTTTGCCTACCTAATCAAGACGGTTGGATTTGTTCCCAATGCCAACCGCACCTATTACAATACCCGATCACAACCTCCATTTTTTGCGCTGATGGTAGGAATCCTAGCAGAAGAAAAAGGGATAGAAGTCTGGTCTCAATACAAGGAAGCTCTGGAACAAGAATATGCCTTTTGGATGGATGGAACTGAAAAATTAAGTGAGGAAAATCCTATGCATAGACGTGTCGTACGTATGCCTGACGGGAGTATTCTAAATCGATACTGGGACGACTCTGACACCCCACGAGCGGAAAGCTATAGAGAAGATATAGCAACCGTAGCCGCAGCAGTGGCAGAAAATCCTACAATCGAGTCCAGTATCATGTACCGCCATCTAAGAGCAGGGGCCGAATCGGGCTGGGATTTTTCGTCTCGTTGGATACGCCCCGATGAAGATGGAATGTTCCCTCTGAAAAATATCCACACAACAGATATCGTCCCCATTGACTTAAATGCCTTATTATTCCATTTAGAACAAAGGCTTACTCTGGTGTATCATATCGAGCAAAACATCGATAAAAAAGCTTTTTATTTTAAACGATCTCAAGATCGGTTATCTGCCGTACGCACCTATTTATGGTCCGAGGATCAAAAGTTTTTTATGGACTACGATACAAGTGTAAATACCCACACCCCGGTAATTTCTGTTGCGGGCATGTATGCATTAGCTTTTTATATGGGAACCGTGCAACAGGGTGCCGCAGCGGCTAAAACTTTTGAAAAGGAATTGCTCAAAGCTGGTGGAGTGGTCTCTACTCCCCACCAGACAGGACAGCAATGGGATGCGCCGAACGGATGGGCTCCCTTACAATGGATGAGTATTCGTGGGCTAAGACAATACAATCAGTTCGAATTAGCAGACCAAGTGACACAACGTTGGTTGAACCGTAATCGAGATGTATTCCAACAAGAACTCAAGTTGGTAGAAAAATACGATGTCATGGATTTAAACCGTCCCGCAGGTGGTGGTGAGTATCCCAATCAGGATGGATTTGGATGGACCAACGGAGTATTTCAAAGACTCAATGCTGAATTTAAATTCCAAAAGTCAAACAAAGAAAAAAAAGGAAATTAGATCGCCAGAGAGGAGAAGAGAGGAATGCGATTACAACATCTTATTTTTTTGTGGGGTCTTTTTGGACTCACATCCCTAATGGGGCAAACCTCTCCGAGCTTAACTGCAACTGGGGATCGATGGTATTGTGTGGGGACCCAACAACCCATTGTTGAAACCTTTGAAATGGAACAAGGAACCGACCCCATCTTTGTCATCAGTATCCAAATTACTGAAGGCTATGAAAAGGGAGCGGACCGACTAAGCTTGATAGGGGAACACTCCAAATTTCGCACCCAATGGAATCTCAATGAAGCTAAGCTGAGTTTATTAAGGCAAGCAGGGAGTACCGTCTCTGATGTAGAATATGAACAACTCATCAAAGATGTAGTTTTTGAAACTACCAATCCGAACCCTAGTGGAAATCGAGTTTTTGCTATTACGGTCGGATTAGCCAATTATTTACCGGCAACAGGGCATTATTACGAATTTGTTTCCGAGACCAATGTATTATGGACCGAGGCCAAAGAAAAGGCGGCACAAAGAACTCATTTTGGCTTACAAGGATACCTAGCCACCATAACCCTCCCGGAGGAAGCCACTTTAATTGGTGAACTGAGTCCCGGAACCGGATGGATTGGCGCTACCGATCGGGATGAAGAAGGTGTATGGCTATGGGATACGGGACCCGAAGCAGGTGAAGTCTTTTGGGACAATGGAAATCGTGTAGGCTATTCCTTTTGGAATACAGGCGAACCTAATAATCAGGGAGGAGATGAACACTATGCCCATGTCACAGCAGATAGTGTAGGTATATTGGGCTCCTGGAACGATCTCCAAAACGAAACCGCAACCAGTGGACCCTATCAAGCCAAAGGGTATATGGTGGAATATGGAGGAATGCCCGGAGAACCTGATTTAGACATGTCTACCAGCAGTCGGATGCGGATGCCCGAAATCTTAAGTACAACCCTGTTTAAAGCTTGTGT
>WTJH01000136.1:0-3407 GCA_011524915.1 Flavobacteriales bacterium
TATAAAACTCCATTGATGTATCCTGTATCTCCAGCACTACATCCCGAACACTTTACAGTTATTCCATTAACATCTAAGTAGAAAGATCCTACCGTAAAAGTGATACTTGTGGTTCCTGTATTGACATTTCCAGCACTATCCGTTCCGCTTACTGTTGCAAAATAGGAACCAAATGTTGGTGTGGATACACCTCCTCCATCAACATCCCAAAAGTAGGTGTAGGTATTTGTCCCAGATATTTGGGTCATAAAAACATCTGTTATTAGTCCACTTATTGAAAGGGTAGGGGTGGAAAGGAGCGCTTCACTGAAGGCTGCTGTTATGGTTACCGTTGCGGTTGAATGTAGGTAATTATCGTTGTCGGTATCGGTTAATATGACTGTCGGAGATGAACCGTCAAGGGTAAATGTAATACTGTCCGATGAAGCATAGATATTTCCAGACGCATCTGTTCCACTAACTGTAGCATAATACACTCCATCCCCCAACGAACCTAAAGAGGTATCCCAGAGGTAAGTATAGGAGTTGGAACCCGATATTTGGGTCATTAGAACTGCCGAAACACTTCCACTTATGGAGAGGGTTGGAGTGGGGGACATGGTTTCTGAAAAAGAAGCAGTAATGGTGATGGTTTGAGAAGTATTGATCAGATTATCTCCATCGGTATCCGTAAGAATTACTGTTGGGGCTGTAGAGTCCAGTGTAAATGTTATACTCTCAGACCCAGCGTATGCATTTCCAGCTAGGTCCGTTCCGCTTACTGTAGCATAAAATACACCATCGGTCAATGATCCTAAAGAAGTATCCCATGCATAGGTGTAGGAATTTGTTCCTGAAATTGGGGTCATCAATACTTCGGAAATAATTCCAGTAATAGAAATGGTTGGTGTTGGGGCCATAGTCTCTGAAAATGCAGCGGTGAGGGTAATCGTTTGGGAGGTAGTGATGAAATTGTCGTCCTCAGTGCTTGTGAGTGTTACAGTTGGTGTTGAAGAATCAATTAAAAAGGTGATGCTTTCGGAACCTGAATAGGCAAGCCCAACGATATCTGTTCCCGAGCCAGTGACTCTATAGGTGCCGTTCGCGGGAGTTCCACCTGAATCCACATCCCAAGAATATTCATACCGATCAAATCCTATGACTTTAGCTCTTCCAGCTTGTACCCCTCCAGCGCCGTGATATGGAGCGCTAATTATTCCTACCCCATGGGCTCCTAAATGTACGTGAGCCCCTAAATAATAATTGGCTGCTTCTCCCACCAGGTCGCTTCCCAGTTGAGTTGCGGTAGTGCCATTCCAATCATATAGACGTGCCAACCCTCTACTCGAGTTATAATTGAGTGCTCCTACAACTATTTTATCTCCTCTACCGTTAATAGAAGTTGAATATCCAAAACGATCACCGTTCGTATCTCCTAGGATGGTTTTTTTGTGCGTCCACGAAGCAATTCCAGAAATGGTAGTGTATTCAAACACATGAACCAATCCTGGATTATTGGAGCCCGATCCTCCATAGGCAGCTCCCGTAACAAAGGTATTTCCATCATCAGAAATTGAAACCGAAAACCCTATGGTACTTCCGGAACTATCATAGGGGTCTAAAATATCTCCCCCGACTTGAACCCAATCGGCTCCATCCCAGTCATAAATTCGAACCAAACCATTGTTGCCCGAGTGGGTGTATGCCCCTGCGACGAGCCGTTTTCCATTCTTACTTAGATCAACCCCTGATGATCCCCATCCCAATTGACCTCCATTCTTATCTCCATCAATATCATTACCCATCTGACTCAGATTAACTCCATCCCACCTAAAGACTCTTATATGACCTCTATTGGTTCCTCCGGCATCATTTTTACCAGCACCGATGGCGACAATAGTTCCATCATAACTCAATGCAAGGGAAGAGCCAATACCATCAAGATCATTATTCGCCTCTCCATAAATAAAGGAGTCTCGAAGCGTCCAAGTATTCCCAACCAAAGTATATACACCATACTTTCCTCTTTTACTGTTTGCAGTGCCCCCAGATCCGCCCACAGTAATAACTGAACCATTACCGCTTATAGCCACTGTTCTTCCATAACCTTCACCAGAGCCTCCCACGATATCATTTCCAAGTTGTATCCAGTCTTTCCCATTCCATTCATAAACACGAGCATAGCCAGCGCCGCTATTTCCCCTCATGCCTCCAACGATAATTCGATTACCGCTATCACTTATTTGGGAATAGAAACCCAACCAATCTCCTGCTGTACCGTCGATTTCTGTCCCAATTTTCACATGAGCATTGGTGATATGTGAGGAAAATGAAGTGTCTGTAAGGAGTCCAGAAATAGATAATTTTGGAGTACTCTCAAGAGGTTCAGTAAAATAGGCAGCTAGATTAACGTTGGCTGTGGTTTGTAAATATTCATCTGTGTTGTTGGAAACGATGAGCAGCTCTGGAGAGGAAGAATCAATAGTGAATGTAATACTTTCGGACCCGCTATAAGCATTTGCAGCGATATCTGTTCCGCTGACCGTCACGGTGTACTCCCCCTCAGCTAAGGAGCCCAAGGAGGTGTCCCATAAATAGGTATATGTGTTTGTCCCGGAAATCTGGGTCATGGCAACTTGCGTTACCACTCCACTTATTGAAAGGCTAGGATTAGCTGTCATCGCTTCCGAAAAGGATGCAGTTATGGTAACCGATTGGGAGGTGTTTAATTGGTTGTCCGTATCGGTATCTGAAAGTGTAACCGTTGGAGCTGTGACGTCATTGATGATTTCAATTGTAAAATTGTCATACCCACTCGGAAGAGCAGCGCTATTCGAATCACTGTTTATAAAGGCACTATGGCTTAAATTGATTTTATAGGTTCCCTCCGGAACCTTATCAGGATCCAAACGAAGTGTTGCTGAATAGGTATATGAATAATTTGTTTTTGGTTCTTCAGATTTGTAGGGATGGTCCGATTTTAAATTTGCCTCCATTCCCCACTTGTGAGCTAAATATCCTTCTGCCTTTTCCCGAAGTGTTTCCGAGGTGCTATTGTAGATCAATAGTTCACCAAAATTTCCGGTTAGGACTCGTTGCCCCTCGCGATTAGACATCAGATACAACTCTTGTTTATTGTCTAGTTTACCTGTATAGGTGCCATTTGAATTGGTTTCGGCTTGTTGATTAGAGGCAAAAAGATGATTCGAATATGAATTGGTTGTTGCATTAAATACACTGCTGTGAATTACATTTTTATCTACAAAAGTGGTTGAAGAAAAATCGTTTGAGAAATTTGTCGTATTGACAGAAGTAAACTCAAAAGCTCCGTAAAAAGCTCCTGGATAAGTCACAGAATTGGAGGAGTTATCAGCTCTCAACTGAACATCTTCTTGATTACTGTCCGGATCTCTTAGACTCCATAAACT
>WTJH01000136.1:3507-4718 GCA_011524915.1 Flavobacteriales bacterium
GTAGAATCTACATTCCAATTGGAAAACGTATTGTATCCTACAGCAATAGTGGGACTCCCAGCATTACTGTACAAAAAAGGGGCAGAGCTCACGCTAGAGATAGCGGAAGAATCGTTTGCCGTTATATAAAGTGTAAGGGTTACAGCACCCGTACTAATATCCACAGTCGAAGAATGTGTGAAAGAGGACAGTACAGGGCCTTGAGCCGATGTGATATCAGGTCGAAGAAAACTGATCAATGTTAGTAGTCCGACAAAATATCGCTTTAAATACATAGGATAGATGTCGTTAAGTTTTGATCTCTTTTTAGTCCAATTTTTTTCCGAATACTGGACCGAAGATTTGCAAGGGTACTCCTGGAAATATTTAATTTCCCCTGAATCTCAGGATTTGAAAAGCCCATTTTGATGAGCCTGCAAACTTTCAATTCATTGGGGGTTAAGCGGCTCGATTTTCGCGCTAAACTTTGATTAAAGTCAGGGTATAGTTTAAGAAATAGAATGTCAATTTCTTCTTTCACTGTGTTTATGGTTTATGGCTGATATCTACTAATTTATGAGACTTTTATTTTAGTAGTGAGCTTAAAACCAATGAATTGACTCAATGCAGTAATAATGCAGTAATTCCTAATCCAAAATGAATTAGACCAGAATAGTAGGGAAAAAAAGCAGTATTTAAGCAGTAATTGTCAGCCTATATCGAATGAATAAAGGCATTTAAACTTTGTCCACCTGAGAGGTTTAATTTTTTGGATAGCCTATATCGTTGACTTTCGATGGTTCGGATCGAAACACCCGAAATACGTGCTATTTCATCATTCGAATGATTCATCTTGATATAAGAAGCAAGACGTAAATCTGTTTTAGAGAGATTTCCTTGTGGATTTAAGTCTGAATAAAATTCCGGGTAAACTTCAACAAACATATTGTCGAAATCCTGATAAGATTTTTCAGCATCAATGATCATCTTTAATTCTTTTGTAAGCCGGGCATTGGCTTTTGAATCCATCTCCTGGTTGTCGATCTGTTTCTGAATTTTCTTTAAATATTCGTTTCGCTGAATAATAAAATTTGACTTACTCATCAATTCCCGATTACGCTTGCTGAGCTTTCCTTCGATGACTTCTTTTTCTAATTCTAATCGACTACTTTTTTCTTTGTGATAGTTATAGTTGATACGAATTGTAAGTAATGAAAAGAAGAGGATAATGG